>NZ_CAMHVI010000001.1:300000-551605 GCF_946188585.1 Streptococcus mitis | reverse complement strand
ACATCATTCAAGGATAAAGAAGGAAACGAGATTCCAGGAAATCCAAGTGAAGATGGCGAACAACCTAAGAAAGATATTCCAGGTTACCGCTTCGTAGAAACTAAGAAACTTCCAAATGGAGATACAGAGCACGTCTACGAAAAAGTTAAGACATCATTCAAGGATAAAGAAGGAAACGAAATTCCAAACTATCCAACAGAAGATGGCGAACAACCTAAGAAAGATATCCCAGGTTATCGCTTCGTAGAGACTAAGAAACTTCCAAATGGCGACACAGTTCATGTTTATGAAAAAATTATTCCTTCTGTGAAACCAGAACCTGCGAAACCAGCTCCAGCTAAACCAGCTAAGGAATTGCCTAATACTGGTACAGAAGATCACTCTAGCCTAGCAGCTCTTGGACTTCTTGGAGTATTGAGCGGATTTGGTCTTGTGGCACGCAAGAAAAAAGAAGACTAATCTTTTAATCATTAAAGATTAGACAAAGGAATTCAATTTCATAAATGAAAACCCAACTAATCAAACGATTAGTTGGGTTTTTTATGTGGATTATCTACTCTTCCAAGCTTGGTAACGGGTATCAATCAATAATTGAGTAAGGCGTCCCATGGTTTCCCTTTCTTCTGGAGTGAGGGATTGCGCTTGGACAAAGAGATGATGAATGTGTTCAATAGCCTTGAAGGAAGACAAGTCATTGATGGAGCTAATCCCAGCATCTAGAATGGTGCCAAAGAAGAGGTCGAAGTAGAGCTGAAGTTCCTCGTCAGGGACTGTTGCTACCCACTCCTTGAAGGTTGTGTCTACTTGTTGACTATCACTGTTGGTCTTATCCAGTTGGACGAAGTGCTTGTTCTCAATTTGCCAACTAAAGGTATCGTGCTGGGCGATGCCACCTAAGGCAGTGCTTTGAACGATGATTTGGTGGGCAGGAATTTCCAGCATCCTACCGATAATGGAACCTTGTGGAATGAAGACCTTGGTTCTATCCATTATCCTTTGATAACCTTCGGTCTGTGTCAATTCTTGATGGAGACCAGGCGCATCAAATGTATAAACTGCAGTGATCTGCTCTTGCAAGCTTTGATCAATTTGGCTAGCAGCATAGATGGCTAGATTTCCTCCCTTGGAATGCCCAGCTAGAATGACTTTTTTCCTAGGGTGGTGGACAAAAAAGTTCTCTAAATAGCATAGGGCGTGCTTTTGAGCAGGAATTTCCTTCATATAGGTCATGTGGAAATCTTCCTTCCAGCCAATGATACTGTCATCTGTCCCACGAAAGACAATCAGGTAGGTATCGAGAGTGAGGCGGTAGGTCATAGCCGCAAACTGCTTTTGCAGTTCAGGGTCGATTTCGTTGATAAAATAGGAGAGTTTGCAATTTTTGAAGCGCTTGTGTTGAGCCAGTTCGTCCAATAGCTGGAGGCGATTTTTACTAGTAAGCATGGTGGGCTCTCTTGGAACTTGAGGTGCCAGGTCTAAAAGTCGCTGAGGACTTGTGGATACCAGATTATCAAAGGGTAGGTAAGTAGTTTCTGTTAAGGCTAGAATGTCTAATTCATTTAAAGGTAGGTCGTAAAAGGAATCGTAAGCGACATCTTTCAGGTAGTCAAAAATATTGGCCATAAGTGCTCCTTTCTTTTTATTTATCTTATCAAATTTCCCTTAAATTAGCTACTAGGATTGTATCACTTTGTTGGCTAAAAACAAGCTCTTTCAAATTCAGTTTCAGACCTTCGAGCATGGAAAAATCTGTTATAATAATAGAAAAGGAGGAGCGCATGCACAAGATTTTACTAGTAGAAGATGATCAGGTTATTCGTCAACAGGTCGGGAAAATACTCTCTGAGTGGGGATTTGAAGTGGTTTTGGTAGAAGACTTTATGGAAGTTTTGAGTCTTTTTGTCCAGTCGGAACCTCATCTGGTCCTCATGGATATTGGACTGCCTTTGTTTAATGGCTATCACTGGTGTCAGGAAATCCGCAAGATTTCCAAGGTGCCTATCATGTTTCTGTCTTCGAGAGACCAGGCTATGGATATTGTCATGGCAATCAATATGGGCGCGGATGACTTTGTGACCAAACCTTTTGACCAGCAGGTTCTTTTAGCCAAGGTTCAGGGCTTGCTGCGTCGTTCCTATGAGTTTGGGCGTGACGAGAGTTTACTGGAATATGCTGGTGTTATCCTCAATACCAAATCAATGGATTTACATTATCAAGGGCAAGTCTTGAATTTGACCAAGAATGAATTCCAGATTTTACGAGTGCTGTTTGAGCATGCGGGCAATATTGTAGCGCGTGACGACCTGATGCGGGAACTTTGGAACAGTGACTTTTTCATTGATGATAATACTCTCTCTGTCAATGTGGCTCGTTTGCGTAAAAAGTTGGAAGAGCAGGGCTTGGTAGGATTTATCGAGACCAAGAAAGGGATAGGGTACGGACTGAAGCATGCTTGATTGGAAACAATTTTTTCTAGCCTATCTGCGCTCCCGTAGTCGTCTTTTGGTTTATCTGATTTCTTTGACGTTTCTGGTCTTACTCTTTCAGTTTTTATTTGCCAGTTTGGGAATTTACTTTCTCTACTTTTTCCTGCTATGTTGCTTTGTAACCATCTTATTTTTCACTTGGGACATATTGGTGGAAATGCAGGTCTATCGCCAGGAAATTCTCTATGGGGAGAGGGAGGCCAAATCTCCTTTGGAAATAGCTTTAGCAGAAAAATTAGAAGCGCGTGAGATGGAACTTTATCAGCAGAAGTCAGATTCAGAAAGAAAATTGACGGATTTGCTGGATTACTACACCTTGTGGGTCCATCAGATAAAGACCCCCATTGCAGCCAGTCAACTCTTAGTTGCAGAAGTAGTCGACCGCCAACTGAAGCAGCAATTAGAACAGGAAATTTTCAAGATTGATTCCTATACCAATCTAGTTTTACAGTACCTGCGTTTAGAAAGTTTTCATGATGATTTGGTCTTAAAGCAGGTTCAAATTGAGGATTTGGTCAAGGAAATAATTCGTAAATATGCTCTTTTCTTTATTCAAAAAGGCCTAAATGTCAATTTACATGACCTTGATAAAGAAATCGTGACGGATAAGAAGTGGCTACTAGTGGTCATTGAACAAATTATCTCAAATAGTCTCAAGTACACCAAGGAAGGTTGTCTGGAGATTTATATGGAGGGGCAAGAGCTTTGTATCAAGGATACAGGAATCGGGATAAAAAACAGTGATGTCCTTCGAGTCTTTGAACGTGGATTTTCAGGATATAATGGCCGCCTAACCCAGCAGTCATCTGGACTTGGCCTCTATCTATCTAAGAAAATTTCTGAAGAACTAGGTCACCAGATTCGTATTGAGTCTGAGGTCGGAAAAGGAACGATAGTGCGGATTCAGTTTGCTCAAGTGAACTTAGTCCTTGAGTGAGAAGAGACAATGAGTTTTTACCCAATCTCTTTTTGCTATATTTCAGGATATTTGAAGACTGTTTTTTACAAAACCAATAATAGAATTTTTAATACGGAATATAGTATAAATACTGGTTCAAAGTGAAGTTTTGTATGCTTTATACTTTTGTTGAGTATAAAATCTATAATCTAAGGGTGAATTACAAAAATTAATTTGAGATGAAGTGAATTGTAGACTTGGGAAATGTCTCCTATTCGATTTCAGAATGAATCGTTGATACAGGATTAAAAGAACTGCAGCTTTCTTTTTATTTTGAATGAGATAGGTGTATATAGATTTGTGTAACTGGTGTAGAACTGTTTCCAAAGAATTATTGAATGTATCGAATACACACATTCTATTGATTTTGAATCAGTTTTTAATTTCTAAATATTATAATAGTTTTATCAAGTAAAAGGAGACTGCCATGATTGGAGACAATATAAAATTCTTACGAAAATCACATAATCTGATATAACCAGAATTTTCACGGATTGTGGGTGTGTCACGAAATAGCCTAAATCGTTAGAAAAACTGAAAAAGCTTACTTTCAATAGAAGTATTGGAAATATTCATTTTACATCTATCAAAGAAACATGGGATAGACCTATATTTTACAAAATAGCAAATTATATTTTGAATGATAGTAAAAACTGCAGTACTTGTGTGATTTACAATTATTGCACTCAATGTCCGAGTATCGCACTATCTGAAATAGGGAATAGTAGAGATTGTTCTGCGATATGTAAAAAAACGCATTAGCAAGGAGTATCGTATATGCTACCATATCTTAAAACTATTAGATGGTATCTCTTCTTTAATTTTCTTTTTGGTGTAGTATCGAATATCTGCACAGCTTTGTTACCGTATTTCACGCAGGCATTAATCAAAGGGGATTATCAAGTAGCTCTATATGGTTACTCTATGTCAGTGGCAGGCTATTTGAGTTGTAACTATATCCAAATGATACTTGATTGGAAGCAGGGGATTATCTTTTCGACTACTTTGAAAAATGAGTGGTTTCGTTCACTTCTGGGACTCAGTCACCACGATTTCAAGCAGAAAACAGTAGCAGAGTATATTTCCTATCAATCTAATGACCTAGATTCGTTGGAAAAGGATTACCTTCCTCCATTGATGAGTTTTATCAAACAAATTTTACGTATCATCATTTACGCTTTCATTATTAGCAGAACAATTAATCCTATTGTATCACTGATTTTAATCTTTTCCACTGGAATTAGTATTCAAATTCCTAAAATCGTTGGGAAGTTGATCGCTAATCGTAGACAGGTTTACTTAAAAAAACAAGGAGATTACTATCGAACCTTGGAGGATTTGCTCATGGGACATCATTTGGTAAATAAACTAACTATGTCGCATTTTTTGAATCAACAAAAGAGCTCTCTAAAGAATTTGCAGGATAAGTATTTTAAGTATGGTTTGACAAAAATTACAGGCATCTTATTGACAGGTGTTTCTTTTGAATTCATTAGTCTTGTTCTGTTTATTTATTTAGCCTACTCTCTATCTCACCAGCAACTCGGTATTCCTGAGGTGGTGGCGAGTTTCGGATATATTAATGCTTTTTCTGAACCAATACAGGAAATCCTTTATGATTTACAAATGTTAGAGTCCGTAAAGCCTGTAATCAAGAGTTTTCAAAACATTGTTGGGAGACCCGTTTCAGTTCAAGCACCTCAACATTCTTTTGATACGATTACTTTGAAAAACATTTCCAAACAACTGGGAGAATCAAAATTGATAATTACTTCCGCTACGATTCAAAAAGGGGATAAAATTGCGCTTATTGGTAAGAATGGTTCTGGAAAAAGTAGTCTTCTCAACATTTTAAATGGAACAGATGAAGATTTTGAAGGACAAATTGTGCTAGATGGGCTTGTTTTGGACCATCTTTGGGGAAGATTCGGTATGATTCTGCAACAAGAACATACATTTATTTCGAGTTATGAAAATAATGTAACACTATTCAATAGTTTCAATGAAAAATTCAGAGAAGAAGATTTTGAAAAAATTCCACCACAATCCCTGTCAGGTGGTCAGCAACAACGAATGTATTTAAATCGTGAGAAAAATCGTAAAAATCCATTGCTTATCCTAGACGAACCTTTCTCTGCCTTGGATACTAATCAGTTTAAAATGGAATTGGAAAGAGTTCTGGAACTACCAAGTGCCGTCATTGTTACTTTACATCGCCAAAACGAATTATTAAGTAAGTTTGACCAAGTTTGGGAAATTAAGAATGGAGAACTTGTAATTTTGAAATAGCTAAATTATAAAGAATAAAACGCATAGTATCAAGGTTCAGGAGATACCGTTTTTCCTTCTTCGGATAAGGAAACAAAAATTTCTTGCTTCATCTATCTATTCAATTGATAGATTTCGTCAGAGAAAAACTGTAAAATTTTTGATATAATATAAAGGATGGACTGACGGATACTTAAAAGATAATTTTCAAAAGAATAACAGGTGAGAAGAAAAATATGTAAGATTGGACAGAAGTCTCTCTACCATCATCCATGCAGAAACAAGATTATATAAAATAAAAGGAGTAACCAATGAACGGAAATTATTCAACACGGGAATACCGTGAGAAATTATACGATGACCTTCATGTTCGATTGAGAGATACAGCGATTTTGATGTGTGCAATTTTTATTGCCTCTATCGGTCTAAATATGAATTCAACAGCTGTTATTATTGGAGCCATGTTAATTTCACCTCTCATGACACCGATTGTTGGACTGGGATTCGGTTTAGCTATTTTTGATACGCGTTTAATCAAGCAATCTCTAGAGGTTTTATTGACTCAAGTGTTGGTCAGTTTGCTTGTCTCGACTCTGTATTTCTGGATTTCTCCCTTGTCTTATGCAAGTAGCGAGTTGATCGCACGAACCTCTCCAACCATTTGGGATGTTCTCATTGCTATTGCTGGTGGGATTGCTGGTGTGATCGGTTCAAGGAAAAGAGTTAGAAAAACCAACAACACCAAGTCTTGAAGCTTTTTGGGATTTACGGCAAAATTTCTTTGCTTGTTTTCTTTCCTTTTTCTGGTTGGGATCGTTATGGATGGCACTAAACACATTATGGGAAAAGGTTGAGAAAATTTCCTCAGAAATTATTTGGTGGAATTTGTTTCTACTCTTGGAGCGGCAGGAGTTCTCTTTGGAGAATTTCATGCCATCCAAGATACCAGTCTGAATGATGTGGTGGACCGGATCTATATAAATGTCAAGGATTTACCGTTTCAGTCCTTGGGAGCTTTAGCTAATATCCTGTCTGATGTTAAGAAGGGACTGATTCAAGACAGTCATATCTGGTCTTTCTTCCAGTCATTTTTCAAACAATATCAGTTGATAATCAGCTTAAATCAGATCTATCAGTTTGTCTATCTTTCTCTGATGGAGATCATGTCCTATCTTCACTTTGATTATTGGAAAAAACGGCTCGGTCAGGAGCTAGTATGAATAAGGAGAACAAATGAGACGTTTAAAAATGTTATGGCATATTATACAGGTTACGGGTTTTACTCGGTTTGCTCTGAGTTTTGTGACCTTTGTTTTTGGGTCAGGAGGCGTGCTTTTCCTAGTTGAACCTGCTATCACAAATTACGGAGACGGTCTTTGGTATGCTTTTGTGACTTCGACGACTGTCGGCTACGGGGATCTCCTAGCTGTGACCTTGATTGGAAGGATTACCAGTGTCTTCTTGACGATTTATGGGCTCATATTTTTTGGCTGTTTATCAGCTGTTATTATTAATTATTATACCGATTTAAATAAGGAAAGAGGAGAGGACAAATGACTGCCAATTATTCAACACGGGAATACCGTGAGAAATTATACGATGACCTTCATGTTCGATTGAGAGATACAGCGATTTTGATGTGTGCAATTTTTATTGCCTCTATCGGTCTAAATATGAATTCAACAGCTGTTATTATTGGAGCCATGTTAATTTCACCTCTCATGACACCGATTGTTGGACTGGGATTCGGTTTAGCTATTTTTGATACGCGTTTAATCAAGCAATCTCTAGAGGTTTTATTGACTCAAGTGTTGGTCAGTTTGCTTGTCTCGACTCTGTATTTCTGGATTTCTCCCTTGTCTTATGCAAGTAGCGAGTTGATCGCACGAACCTCTCCAACCATTTGGGATGTTCTCATTGCTATTGCTGGTGGGATTGCTGGTGTGATCGGTTCAAGGAAAAAAGAAGCAAACAATATCGTGCCAGGAGTAGCCATTGCTACAGCTTTGATGCCGCCTATCTGTACTGCTGGCTATGGTTTAGCTAATGGGAATGTACGATTTTTATTGGGGGCTCTCTATCTTTTCTTGATCAACTGTGTCTTTATCATGCTAGCCAACATTGTTGGAACAAGAATTTTGATGAGAAAATCTCCTTTAACTTCATTTAAAGAGCTGAGCATTAAAATGAGAATTGGCTTGATTTCTTTGATTGTATTGTTGATTCTTCCAGCTAGCTATTCGGCAGTTACTCTGACAATAGAACAAGCGCGCAAAGAAGGGATCAAACAGTTTGTAGGAAAAGAGTTCGCCAATTATACGGTTATTAATCAAGTCTACAAGTCAAGTAACAATGAATTGGTCTTGACGGTTGTTGGAGATCCGATTTCAGAAGAAGAATTAGAAACACTCCACCAAAAACAAGCCTCTTACGGTATTCAATCTGTTCAATTGAAAGTGAATCAAGTTCAGAACTCGCCAACATTAGATAGTGAAGCGACCAAGGAATTTTATGAAACCATTAACAAGTATATCGATCAAAAACTCTCTGAAAAGGATTCACAAAAAGATCTCATAAAAGAAAATGAAGCAGACAAGGATTGAGGATATTAACCTTATCCAACTCATGAAAGCAAATCTTGTGTGGTGGTTTGGTCAATCACTACTAGTTCAGATTAAATAAAATATAAAAAGCAACAGCTGTTCAGTTGTTGCTTTTTAGCTAGCTAGGATTTTATCCTAGGTTTTATTTTTTATTTCTCAACTCGTGATTTGTTGGCGATATCAGCTAGGATAGCTTGAACAAAGTCATCAACTGAGACAGTTTGTGTTTCTTTTTGGCCATAGCGACGAACGTTAACAGTTCCGTCTTCCATTTCCTTGTCCCCAACGATCAATTGGTAAGGAATCTTGCTTGTTTGTGACGCACGGATCTTGAACTGCATTTTTTCATTGCGCTCATCTACATCTGCACGGACACCACGGTCACGGAGTTTTTTAGCTACTTCCCATGCGTAGTCCACGTGTTTTTCGTTAGATACTGGGATGAGAGTTACTTGGTGAGGTGCTAGCCATGTTGGGAAGGCACCCTTGTAGTTCTCAATCAAGATAGCTGTGAAGCGTTCCATAGTTGAGATAACTCCACGGTGGATCATAACTGGACGGTGCTCTTCACCATCAGCTCCGATATATTTAAGGTCGAAGCGTTCTGGAAGCAAGAAGTCAAGTTGGATAGTAGAAAGAGTTTCTTCTTTTCCAAGAGCGGTCTTAACTTGAATATCCAATTTTGGTCCGTAGAAGGCTGCTTCACCTTCGGCTTCAAAGTAGTCCACGCCCATTTCATCAAGGGCTGCACGAAGCATGGTTTGAGCATTTTCCCACATCTCATCGTTGTCAAAGTACTTGTGAGTATCTTGAGGGTCACGAAGAGAGAGGCGGAAGCGGTATTCAGTCAAGTTGAAATCTTCATAAACATCGATAATCAACTGAAGGGCACGCTGGAATTCTTCTTGGATTTGTTCTGGAGTCACAAAGAGGTGACCGTCGTTGAGTGACATTTCACGTACACGTTGAAGACCAGTGAGGGCACCAGATTTTTCATAACGGTGCATCATACCGATTTCAGCAATACGGATTGGCAACTCACGGTAAGAATGAACATGGTGTTTGAAGACTTGGATGTGGTGCGGACAGTTCATTGGACGAAGGACAAATTCTTCCCCGTCACCCATGTCCATAGTTGGGAACATGTCTTCTTGGTAATGATCCCAGTGACCAGAAGTCTTGTAAAGTTCAACAGAAGCAAGTGGTGGAGTGTATACGTGTTGGTAGCCAGAAGCCAACTCTTTGTCTACGATGTAGCGTTCCAATTCACGACGAATAGTCGCACCATTTGGCAACCAGAATGGCAAACCTTGACCAACCTCTTGAGAAATCATGAAGAGGTCAAGCTCTTTACCAAGTTTACGGTGGTCACGTTCCTTAGCTTCTTCACGCATTTGAAGGTAGTTTTTCAAGTCTTTCTTGTCAAACCAAGCTGTACCGTAGATACGTTGCATCATAGCGTTGTCGCTATTTCCACGCCAGTAAGCACCAGCTACATGGAGAAGGTGGAAGATTTGGATACGGCCTGTTGATGGGACGTGAGGGCCACGGCAAAGGTCTACGTATTCACCTTGACGGTAGATAGTCAAGCCGCCTTCGTCTTCTGAATGTTCTTCAATCAATTCCAACTTATAAGGGTCGTTTTTGAAGATTTCACGTGCCTCGTCTTTAGTAACTTCTTCACGGATTGATGGGAAGTTTTCTTTGACAATTTTTTGCATTTCTTCTTCGATACGAGGAAGGTCTTCGTTAGAGATTTGTCCAGCTGTATTGTCAGTATCGTAGTAGAAACCGTCTTCGATAGCTGGACCAACTCCCAAGTGAATGTCTGGGAAAAGGCGACGAGCTGCTTGAGCGAACAAGTGAGCAGCTGAGTGACGCAAGATTGGAAGGGCATCTTCGTGATCAGGTGTCACGATTTCGATGCTTCCATCTTCAGTGATAGCACGAGTTGTGTCGATGAGTTTGCCGTTGAATTTACCAGCCAAGGCTTTTTTAGCTAGGGAATTGCTGATAGATTGGGCAATTTCAAAAGTTGTAACGCCAGATTCGAATTCACGAACAGCGCCATCTGGGAAAGTAATGTTAATCATGATGTTCTCCTTACTTATATTATTGACGAATGTGTTAACCCTATTTGGAAAATAGGGACAGAGGATTGTGAAAGCTAGAAAAACAAAAAGCGACATCCTCAAAAGGACGTCGCAACGTGGTTCCACCTTCATTTATGTTCCTCAAAAAAGAGGGACACCTCTGATTGGCTCTAACGTGGCCACCGTTTTATGTTTTCATAAAAACTCAAGAGTAGTATCAGTTTAGGCCTCCTATGCGTTTCCAGCAACCACGCACTCTCTAGTAGAAAGGGACTAAGTGACTTGTCTCTATGGATTATTATAGCATGATTGTGAAAAATTTCAAGATATTTGTAGATTTTTTTGAATTTTCTTCATTGAAAAAGTGCCTGCTGTGCTTTGTTAGGAGTAATGTGAAATCATCTTATTGATAGGCCTTGACATTGATAAAAGTAGTGTTCTGGATTTAGTAAGAGTGGGTTAAAGGTGACTATTATACAGTATTTTTTGTTATAATATTAAAAAGATATATAAGAGGAAATGAGGAGAAAGAATGACAAAAATAGCTCTTCTTTCAGATATTCATGGAAATACCACCGCTTTGGAGGCTGTTTTGGCAGATGCTCGACAGCTAGGAGTGGATGAATACTGGCTTTTGGGAGATATTCTCATGCCAGGAACAGGGCGTAGAAGGATTTTGGACTTGTTGGCTCAACTACCGATTACGGCTAGAGTTTTGGGAAACTGGGAAGACAGTCTTTGGCATGGTGTCCGCAAGGAATTGGATAATACTCGTCCTAGTCAACGCTATCTTTTGCGCCAGTGCCAGTATGTTTTAGAGGAAATTTCCCTAGAAGAAATTGAACTGCTCCACAATCAACCTCTCCAGATTCATCGTCAGTTTGGGGATTTGACGGTGGGAATTAGCCACCATCTTCCTGATAAGAACTGGGGGAGAGAGTTGATTCATACTGGAGCGCAAGAGGATTTTGACCGCTTGGTGACCAATCCGCCTTGTGATATCGCTGTTTATGGTCATATTCACCAGCAGTTGCTTCGTTACGGGACTGGTGGGCAATTGATTGTCAATCCGGGCTCGATTGGGCAACCTTTCTTTCTAGATGCCCAGTTACGGAAGGACTTGCGGGCCCAGTATATGATTTTAGAGTTTGATGACAAGGGCTTGGTAGATATGGATTTCCGACGGGTGGACTACGATGTGGCAGCTGAATTGCAGCTAGCTAAAGATCTCAAACTTCCCTATTTTGAGGTTTATTATGAAAGTCTGGTCAATGGTATCCACCATACCCATGATCAGGAATTTTTGAGAGAATTGGCCCAGAAAGAGGGCTACGATAGGGAGTTAGATGCCTGGTTGAAAAGTGGTAACGATTGACATTACAACTAAAAAGGGTATAATAATAGAAAAAGAAGAGTAGAGGCAGGGTAGCCTCGTAAAAAGGAGAAGAGGATGCAAATTCCAAGTAGATTTACCATTGCGACTCATATGCTGATAATCATTGCCCTCAAGGGGAAGGAAAGCAAGGTGACCAGTGATTTTCTGGCTGCTAGTGTCGGGGTCAATCCAGTCATTATCAGAAAGACCTTGTCCCAGTTGAAGAAGGCAGAGCTGATTTCAGTAGCGCGTGGAACAGGGGGAACAGAGATTGTCAAGGACCTCAAAGACATTAGTCTTTTAGATGTTTATCAAGCGGTCGAGTGTCTTGGTAAGACAGGTCAACTCTTTAGTTTTCATGACAATCCAAATCCAAATTGCCCAGTTGGAGCTCGTATTCATGATGTTTTGGATCAAAAATTGGAGAGAATCCAGCTGGCTATGGAGGTTGAACTCGGTCAGACCAGTCTGGAGCAAGTCGTGGCTGATGCAGAGAGTCAAATGAAGGATTAAGAGGGATAGATGCCTGCAAATGAAATGTCAAAACACTGCTAGAAATCTGGCAGTGTTTTTTTGAGATTGCGTAGAAAAAACTCCTGAGAAATCCCAGGAGAATGTGATTGATTATTTGAACTTGAATCCTTCGTAAATAAGCTCTGTTTTTGGATTTTGTTTCTTAATCTGTTTAGCAAGTGACTTCATCATAGAAAGGGGACCACACATATAGACGCTCGCATGTTCAGGTACTTCCTCTTGCTCAAAATTAAGATAGCCGTCTTTCCTACTGTCTACTAGATGGAGTTCAAAATTAGGATTTTTCTGAGCATAGTCACGGAGCAAATCTAGGTAGACTGCATTTTCATCTCCACGGAAGCTATAGTAGAAGTGAATCTGTTTATCTAAAATAGGATGTTCACGGATGTAAGAGATGAAGGGGGTGATCCCAATGCCTCCAGCAATCCAAACCTGATTTTCTCGTCCTTCTTCTATAATCATGTGTCCGTAAGCTCTGTCTAGTGTTACTTTGCTGCCGACTTGAAGATTGTCATAGATATTCTTGGTATGGTCGCCTGAATTTTTAACAGTAAAGTAAAGAGTTTGGTCATGACCTCCTGAGATAGAAAAGGGATGCGGAGCACTTTCAAAGCCTTCTTGGAAAATCTTTAGGAAGGCAAATTGTCCTGATTGATAGCTGAAAGGTCTGCTAAGATGGATTTGAATTTCTATAGTATCGTGATTTAAGCGTTTGAGATTGGTAATTTTCCCTAGATAGGGGAAGCCAATCTTTTGATATAGAAAAATGATATAAAAACCAGCCAGTAAGCCTAAAAGGGCATAGCTACCAACAAGAAAACTTAGGAGATTAAATGTGAGGAGGCGATTGCCCATTATCATGTAGACATGAAAGAGTCCGAAAATATAGGCTAGGTAAACAAAGCGGTGAATCCATCGCCAAGCTTCGTATTGGATGTATTTGCCTAAATAGGCGACAAGGATGATACTGGCAAAGATATAGATGGCAAGATTGCCAAACTGAGTAGCTAAGCGAGATCCCCACAAACCGCCCATACTAAAGTTATGAAAGATTAGTAGAATGATGGAGAGAAAGGCTGTAAATTTGTGGACGGTGTAGACCTTTTCCAAACCGTGAAACCAGCTTTCTATTATCGGGAGACGAGTGGCTAGAATAAAAGTTAGAGATAGGCTTGTTAAAGCTAGTCCTGGAATCATGAATTGGGGAGAAGTGTTCATCCAAGTCAAAATAGTCAAGGCAAAACTAGCTATGATAAAGAGTAGTCCTTTGAGTGATTTCATAAAAAATTCCATTTCATTTAGATTTGATTTGTTGTAAACAAATTTGTTACATTTTATCATAGAAAAAGTATGGTGTCAAATTGAGGTCTATAAATATCTACTATCATCAAAAAAACTCTCCAATTTAACTGGAGAGTTGCTGTTTATTCTGCAGCTTGTTGCCAACGTTTTGCTAGCATATGAGACAGGCTAGAAATTGCTAGGTTAAAGCTGAAGTAGATGAGGGCAATCAGAATATAAAGACTGAAGACTTGCTCTGGTTCAAAATAACGGCCCATGAGAATTTGGCTGGCTCCAAAGAGTTCTTGTAGGGCGATAACAGAGTAGAGAAGACTGGTATCCTTAATCACGGTCACAAACTGAGAAATGATGGCTGGCAGCATTTTACGGATAGCTTGTGGGAGAATGATGTGGTAGAGGATTTGCATAGAGGTAAATCCTTGCGACATTCCTGCTTCGTACTGGCCCTTGTCTACGGCATTGAGGCCACCTCGGATAATCTCAGCTAGGGCTGCTGAGGTAAAGAGAGTAAAGGCAGTGATACCAGCTGGTGTGGACTTCATCTTGAACACCAAAAAGATGGTGAAAATCCAGAGAAGATTGGGAACGTTACGTACAAACTCAATGTAAATGCTGGAGATGATTCGCAAGACAGGATTTTTCCCATTTCTCATGACAGCTAGAACTGTACCGATGATAGTAGAGAGGATGATGGCAATCAGAGAAATATAGAGGGTCAAGCCAAATCCTTTAAAGATAAAGACTAGGTTATCTGGGGTCAAAACTTCTAAAATAGATTCCATAGTAACCTCCTAAAGTGAATAGGCTTTTTTGTTGGCTTGCTCCATCTTGCGACCAAACTGGGCAACAGGGAAGCAAAGAGAAAAGTAGAGAAGGGCAGCGCCTAAAAATGCTGGGATGTAATTTCCGTTGAGGGCTGACCAAGACTTGGTCACAAACATCAAGTCCACTCCAGAGATGATAGCAACTGTCGAGGTATTCTTGATGAGGTTGACGATTTGGTTGGTCAAAGGAGGGAGAATGATACGAAAGGCCTGAGGCAAGATAATCAAGCGCATGGCACTGATATAGGTAAAACCTTGCGACAGGGCGGCCTCCATCTGACCGCTAGGAATAGACTGAATGCCTGAGCGAATAACCTCAGCGATATAGGCGCCGTGATAGAGTCCTACGCAGAGAACAGCTGTCCAATAAATCGGAATCATGATGATATGGTCACTGATAAGAGGTAGGCCATAAAAAACGATAACAAACTGCACCAAGAGGGGAGTGTTTTGGTAAAATTCAACAAAGATGCGAGCCAAAATGCGCAAAATCGGACGTTTGCTGGTTGACATGGCTCCAAAGAAGATGCCCAAGACCATGGCGAGGATAAAGGATCCAATCGCTAGGGCAAGGGTGAAGAGGAAACCATTGAAAAATTGGCCAAAATCCTGAAAATAGGCTGTCCAAGATGATAAATCTGTCATAGGGTGTCCTCCTTAATCTGCGGTATGGCTAGATGGTTTGAGCTTGTAACGATCATAAAGTTTTTGCAAACTACCATCCTTACTCCATTTAGTAACCAAGTTATCAAGATAGTCGTTGAGCTCTGTATTTGATTTCTTGGTAACAATACCGTAGTCAGATGGCTTGAAACTATCATTTAGTAGTTCTGTCCGTTTGCTGATGTAGCCAGATAGAATAGAGCGGTCAACGGAAAAGGCATCAATACGGTGAGCGTGTAGGGAAGTAATCAATTCTGGGTAGGAACCAAGTTCGACGAATTTAAAGGTCAGGCCTTTCTTTTTACCCAGTTCGGTAATCAGGCGTTGGGTAATGGAACCTTGGGCAACTCCGATGGTTTTGCCGTTTAGGTCCTCAATACTTTTGATTTTGGCAGATTTATTGACCAAAAAGCCAGAAGCGTCTGTGTAGTAGGGACTGGTAAAGTTATAGAGTTTTTTGCGCTCGTCTGTAATGGTGAAGGTTGCAATATCCATGTCAACCTGTTCATTATCTAGAAGGGGTCCGCGAGTTTGTGCTGTAACTGGTACATAACGAACCTTGACCTTGAGTTCATCAGCTACCATCTTGGCCAAGTCAGTTTCGATACCAGAATAGGTCCCTGTCTTGGGATCCTTGTAGCCAAAATTGGGAACGTCTTGTTTGACACCGACAACCAGCTCGCCTCTCTTTTGAATGTCTGCGACACTGGTATCAGCCTGAACTGGTTTTGCAGCAGCAAGACCGAAAAGGCTAATCAATAATGCGGATAAAAAGAATTTCTTTTTCATAGGCGCCTCCTTATTTGACTTTGTCACTTTCGTGGTTGATGATTTTGCTGAGGAATTGTTGGGCACGAGGTTCGCTTGGATTGTCGAAAAAGTCATCAACATCTGTCGTATCTACTAAAACCTCTCCGTCAGCCATAAAGATGATGCGGTCAGCAACTTCACGGGCAAAGCCCATTTCATGAGTAACGACAATCATATTCATACCCTCGTGGGCCAATTTTTGCATAACTGCCAGAACGTCTCCGATGGTTTCAGGGTCAAGGGCAGATGTTGGCTCATCAAAGAGGAGGAGTTCCGGATGCATGGCAAGACCACGAGCGATGGCAATCCGTTGTTTTTGTCCACCAGATAGCATGGCTGGATAAGAATCTTTCTTGTCCCACATATTTACAAATTCCAGATATTTTTGGGCTGTTTTTTCAGCTTCTTTTTTATCAATTCCTAGAACTTTTATGGGAGCTAGTGTTACGTTTTCTAACACTGTTTTGTGTGGATAGAGGTTGAAATGCTGGAAAACCATGCCGACTTCCTTGCGAAGAGGTACCAAATCTTTCTGGCTGGCACCAGCGACTTGGTGACCATTTACTAGGAGGCTTCCTTTGTCTACAGCTTCCAAACCATTGATGGTGCGGATAAGAGTGGACTTCCCAGAACCAGAAGGTCCAAGGAGGACAACGACTTGCCCTTTTTCAAAACGGAGATTGATGTCGCGGAGTGCGTGGTAGTCTCCGTAATATTTTTCGACGTGTTCAAATTCTACTAAAGCCATAAGGAATCTCCTTTGTGTTAGATTTTATAACATGATTCTACACCAAAAGATTTTTCTTGTCAAATCATATCAGAAAAAAGTTAGTAAAATTTTTGTAGAAAGCAATCAGGATAGAGAAAAAGCCTAAATCATGTTATAATGAAGCAATAGAATTCTTAGAAAGAGTGGATGTCTTTTTGATAACACCTACTTATGAATGGCAGTTTGCCCCGCAGGTAGAAGATGCGGATTTTACAAAGATAGCCAAGAAGGCTGGACTGGGTCCTGAGGTGGCTCGCTTATTATTTGAGAGAGGGATTCAGGACCAAGAAAGTCTGAAGAAGTTTTTAGAACCTTCCTTGGAGGACTTGTACGACCCTTATCTGCTCCATGATATGGATAAGGCAGTGGAGCGGATTCGTCAGGCCATTGAAGAAGGGGAAAATATCCTCGTTTACGGTGATTACGATGCGGATGGCATGACTTCAGCTTCGATTGTGAAGGAAAGTTTGGAACAGCTTGGTGCCGAGTGCCGTGTTTACCTACCCAATCGTTTTACCGATGGCTATGGTCCTAATGCTAGTGTCTATAAATACTTTATTGAGCAAGAAGGAATTTCCTTGATTGTGACGGTGGATAATGGGGTTGCTGGTCATGAGGCTATTGAACTGGCCCAGTCTATGGGAGTAGATGTCATTGTGACTGACCACCATTCCATGCCTGAAACCTTACCAGATGCCTATGCTATTGTCCATCCTGAACACCCTGATGCGGACTATCCTTTCAAATATTTGGCTGGTTGTGGAGTGGCCTTCAAGCTGGCTTGCGCCCTTTTAGAAGAAGTACAGGTGGAACTGCTTGATTTGGTTGCTATCGGAACCATTGCAGATATGGTGAGTCTGACGGATGAAAATCGTATCTTGGTTCAATATGGTCTAGAAATGTTGGTGCATACTCAGCGTATTGGCCTACAAGAAATGCTGGACATGGCTGGGATTGCTGCCAATGAAGTGACAGAAGAAACGATTGGTTTTCAGATTGCCCCTCGTTTAAATGCCTTGGGCCGCTTGGACGATCCCAATCCCGCCATTGATTTGCTGACTGGGTTTGATGATGAGGAAGCTCACGAGATTGCCCTCATGATTCATCAAAAAAATGAAGAGCGTAAGGAAATCGTTCAGTCTATCTATGAAGAAGCCAAGACCATGGTGGATCCTGAAAAGAAGGTCCAAGTCTTGGCTAAGGAAGGCTGGAATCCTGGAGTTCTAGGAATCGTGGCTGGTCGTTTGTTGGAAGAATTGGGACAGACAGTCATCGTTCTTAATATAGAAGACGGTCGTGCCAAGGGAAGTGCTCGTAGTGTGGAAGCGGTCGATATTTTTGAAGCCCTAGATCCCCATCGCGATCTTTTTATCGCCTTTGGCGGTCATGCTGGCGCAGCAGGAATGACTCTGGAAGTTGAGAAACTCTCAGATTTATCTCAGGTCTTGGAAGATTATGTCCGTGAAAAAGGTGCAGATGCTGGTGGCAAGAATAAGTTAAACCTAGATGAAGAGCTGGATTTGGAGACACTTAGCTTGGAAACGGTCAAAAGTTTTGAACGTTTGGCACCTTTTGGCATGGACAATCAGAAACCTATCTTTTATATAAAGGATTTTCAGGTCGAAAGTGCCCGTACCATGGGGGCAGGCAATGCCCATCTCAAGTTGAAAATTTCCAAAGGTGAAGCTAGTTTTGAAGTGGTAGCATTTGGACAAGGTAGATGGGCAACAGAATTTGCTCAAACCAAGAATCTAGAGTTGGCAGTCAAATTGTCTGTCAACCAATGGAATGGCCAAACTGCCCTGCAGTTGATGATGGTGGATGCGCGTGTGGAGGGTGTTCAACTCTTTAACATCCGTGGGAAGAATGCAGTCTTGCCAGAAGGAGTTCCAGTCTTGGATTTTGCTGGAGAACTTTCCAATTTAGTAAATAGTGATGCTGTGGTTGTAAAAACCATTCCTGAGGATATTACCTTACTTAAAACCATTTTTCAGGAACAAAATTTCTCTGCTGTCTATTTTAAAAATGATATTGACAAGGCCTACTATCTGACAGGTTATGGGACTAGAGAGCAGTTTGCCAAATTGTACAAGACCATCTACCAGTTTCCAGAGTTTGATATTCGCTACAAGCTGAAAGATTTGGCTACTTATCTTAATATTCAACAAATCTTGCTAGTCAAGATGATTCAAGTATTTGAAGAATTAGGCTTTGTGACGATCAAAGATGGTGTCATGACAGTAAATAAAGAAGCGCCAAAGAGAGAAATCGGAGAAAGTCAGATTTACCAAAATCTCAAACAAACCGTCAAAGACCAAGAAATGATGGCACTGGGTACCGTTCAAGAAATTTATGACTTTTTAATGGAAAAAGAGTAGATGATAGGAAAGAGTTGGGCAACCAGCTCTTTTTTGAAAACAAATCTTCATTTTGAAAATCATCAAAAAAATGGTATAATGGTAGGAAAAGATTCGGCTAAAAGTAGTGCTTTTAGAATAAGAGGGTAAGTAACCCTATAATCAAGATAAACTAAGCTTTCGGAGGAAAAATGAGTAATATCAGTTTAACAACACTTGGTGGTGTGCGTGAAAATGGGAAAAATATGTATATCGCTGAAATCGATGGGTCTATTTTCGTTTTGGATGCAGGTCTAAAATATCCTGAGAATGAACAACTAGGGGTGGATGTCGTCATTCCAAATATGGACTACCTTTTTGAAAATAGTGACCGTATCGCAGGGGTCTTCTTGACCCATGGACATGCGGATGCTATTGGTGCTCTACCTTATCTCTTGGCTGAAGCCAAGGTGCCTGTATTTGGGTCTGAGCTGACCATTGAGTTGGCCAAACTCTTTGTCAAAGGAAATGACACAGTTAAGAAATTTAATGATTTCCATGTTATCGATGAGGATACGGAGATAGATTTTGGAGGAACTGTGGTTTCCTTCTTCCGTACAACACACTCTATCCCAGAAAGTCTGGGTGTTGTCTTGAAGACATCTGAAGGTAGCATCGTTTATACAGGTGATTTCAAATTTGACCAGACAGCTAGTGAATCCTATGCGACAGACTTCGCTCGTTTAGCAGAAATCGGTCGTGATGGTGTTCTAGCACTTCTCAGTGATTCAGCTAATGCAGATAGCAATATCCAGGTGGCTAGCGAAAGTGAAGTTGGGGACGAGATTACTCAAACCATTGCAGATTGGGATGGTCGTATCATCGTCGCAGCAGTAGCCAGCAACCTTTCTCGTATCCAGCAGGTGTTTGATGCTGCAGATGCAACAGGTCGCCGTGTGGTCTTGACAGGATTTGATATTGAAAATATCGTCCGCACTGCTATTCGCCTCAAGAAATTGTCTCTAGCTAACGAGAGTCTTTTGATTAAACCGAAAGACATGTCTCGCTTTGAGGATCGTGAGTTGATCATCCTTGAGACAGGTCGTATGGGTGAGCCTATCAATGGTCTTCGCAAGATGTCGATTGGGCGCCACCGTTATGTGGAAATTAAGGACGGTGACCTAGTTTATATCGTAACGACTCCATCTATCGCCAAAGAAGCAGTTATGGCGCGTGTGGAAAACATGATTTACCAAGCTGGAGGTGTTGTCAAATTGATCACCCAAAGCTTGCGTGTGTCAGGACATGGGAATGCGCGTGACTTGCAGTTGATGATTAATCTCTTGCAACCTAAGTATCTCTTCCCGATTCAAGGGGAATACCGTGAGTTGGATGCTCATGCTAAGGCTGCTATGGCCGTCGGGATGCTGCCAGAACGCATATTCATTCCTAAAAAGGGAACCAGCATGGCTTATGAGAATGGGGACTTTGTCCCAGCTGGCGCGGTTTCAGCAGGGGATGTCTTGATTGACGGGAATGCTATTGGTGATGTTGGAAATGTGGTTCTTCGTGACCGTAAGGTCTTGTCAGAGGATGGTATTTTTATCGTAGCAATTACCGTTAACCGTCGTGAGAAGAAAATTGTGGCCAAGGCTCGTGTTCACACGCGTGGATTTGTTTATCTCAAGAAGAGTCGGGATATTCTCCGTGAAAGTTCAGAATTGATTAACCAAACGGTAGAAGACTATCTTCAAGGAGATGACTTTGACTGGGCAGATCTTAAAGGGAAGGTTCGTGATAATCTGACCAAGTATCTCTTTGACCAGACTAAGCGTCGTCCAGCCATTTTACCAGTAGTCATGGAAGCAAAATAATTGTTGAAATAAATAGAGAGAAAGTCGAATTTCGGCTTTTTCTTATAGAAAAATAGAGGAAAAAATATGGCAGTAATGAAAATTGAGTATTACTCACAAGTATTGGATATGGAGTGGGGAGTGAATGTTCTTTACCCCGATGCCAATCGAGTGGAAGAACCAGAGTGTGAAGATATTCCCGTCTTGTACCTCTTGCACGGGATGTCTGGCAATCATAATAGTTGGCTTAAGCGGACCAATGTAGAACGCTTACTTCGAGGAACCAATCTTATCGTTGTTATGCCCAATACCAGCAACGGTTGGTACACCGATACCCAGTATGGTTTTGACTATTACACAGCTCTAGCAGAGGAATTGCCACAGGTTCTGAAACGCTTCTTCCCTAATATGACTAGCAAGCGTGAAAAGACCTTTATCGCTGGCCTCTCTATGGGAGGCTATGGCTGTTTCAAATTGGCTCTTGCTACAAATCGTTTTTCTCATGCAGCTAGCTTCTCAGGTGCTCTTAGCTTTCAAGATTTTTCTCCTGAGAGCCAAGATTTGGGGACACCAGCTTACTGGAGAGGTGTTTTTGGGGAGATTAAAGACTGGACAACTAGTCCCTATTCTCTAGAAAGTCTGGCTAAAAAATCGGATAAAAAGACCAAGCTGTGGGCTTGGTGTGGCGAGCAGGATTTCTTGTACGAAGCCAATAATCTAGCAGTGAATAATCTCAAAAAACTGGGCTTTAATGTGACCTATAGCCATAGTGCTGGAACTCACGAGTGGTACTACTGGGAAAAACAATTGGAACGGTTTCTAGCAACTCTGCCAATCGATTTCAAATTGGAAGAGAGATTGTCATAATTTAGTTTTCTTTCAGCTTGTTTTAGTAAAATAGACTTTATTTGCTAGAAAGGTGGAGGGAAATGCGCTGGATTTTTCGTTTGATAGGGGCTTTCTTTTCTTTTGTGTGGCGTTTGTTTTGGCGTTTAGTTTGGATAGCTTTTCTTTTGTGTGCTTTTGCTTTCGGACTTCTCTGGTATCTGAACGGTGATTTTCAAGGAGCGCTAAAGCAAGCAGAACGGTCAGTCAAGATTGGTCAACAAAGTATCGACCAATGGGAAAAAACAGGGCAACTGCCTAAGTTGAACCAGACAGATAGCCACCAACATTCTGAAGGAAGGTGGCCACAGGCTTCTGCTCGTATTTACTTGGATCCCCAGATGGATTCACGCTTTCAAGAAGCTTATGTAGAAGCGATTCAGAATTGGAATCAAACTGGTGCTTTTAGCTTTGAAATTGTCACCGAGTCCAGCAAGGTAGATATCTTGGCTACGGAGATGAATGACGGAGGTACTCCTGTGGCAGGAGAGGCAGAAAGTCAGACCAATCTCTTAACAGGGCAATTCTTATCCGTAACGGTGCGTCTGAATCACTATTATCTGTCCAATCCTAACTATGGCTATTCCTATGAGCGTATTGTCCATACGGCAGAACATGAGTTGGGTCATGCGATTGGCTTGGACCATACAGATGAGAAGTCTGTCATGCAACCAGCAGGTTCCTTTTATGGTATCCAGAAAGAGGATGTTGAAAGACTTCGAAAATTATATGAGACCAATGAGTAGGGAACTATCTTTCCCTACTTTTTTGTTATAATGGAACTATGAATAACTTGATTAAATCAAAACTAGAGCTCCTGCCGACCAGCCCTGGTTGCTACATTCACAAGGATAAAAACGGTACCATTATCTATGTAGGAAAGGCTAAAAATCTGCGTAACCGCGTGAGGTCTTATTTCCGTGGAAGTCACGATACCAAGACAGAGGCCTTGGTATCTGAAATTATGGATTTTGAATTTATTGTTACGGAGTCTAATATTGAGGCACTTCTCCTAGAAATCAACCTGATCAAGGAAAATAAGCCTAAATACAATATCATGCTCAAGGATGATAAGTCTTATCCTTTCATCAAAATCACCAACGAGCGCTATCCTCGTTTGATTATCACCCGTCAGGTCAAGAAGGATGGTGGTCTCTATTTTGGTCCCTATCCAGATGTGGGGGCAGCCAATGAAATCAAGCGATTACTGGATCGGATTTTCCCTTTTCGTAAGTGTCCCAATCCTCCTTCTAAGGTTTGTTTTTACTATCATATTGGTCAATGCATGGCCCACACTATCTGTAAGAAGGATGAGGCCTACTTCAAGTCTATGGCTCAGGAAGTTTCTGACTTCTTAAAAGGACAGGACGACAAAATTATAGATGATCTCAAGGGTAAGATGGCAGCGACAGCCCAGACTATGGAATTTGAGCGTGCAGCGGAATACCGTGACCTGATTCAGGCTATTGGAACGCTTCGGACCAAGCAACGGGTTATGGCTAAGGATCTCCAAAATCGGGATGTCTTTGGCTACTATGTGGACAAGGGCTGGATGTGTGTTCAGGTTTTCTTTGTTCGTCAGGGCAAGCTTATTGAGCGCGATGTCAATCTTTTCCCTTATTATAATGATCCGGATGAGGACTTTCTAACCTATGTAGGACAATTCTATCAAGAAAAATCTCATCTAGTTCCCAATGAGGTACTGATTCCGCAGGATATTGACGAAGAAGCTGTCAAGGCTTTGGTAGACACCAAGATTCTTAAGCCTCAGCGTGGAGAGAAAAAGCAACTGGTCAATCTGGCTATAAAGAATGCTCGAGTCAGCCTAGAGCAGAAATTTAACCTGCTAGAGAAATCTGTCGAAAAAACACAGGGGGCTATTGAAAATCTAGGACGTTTGCTCCAAATACCGACCCCAGTCCGCATCGAGTCCTTCGATAATTCTAATATCATGGGGACTAGTCCTGTTTCAGCCATGGTGGTCTTTGTCAACGGCAAACCAAGTAAGAAGGATTATCGTAAGTATAAAATCAAGACTGTGGTTGGACCAGACGATTATGCCAGTATGAGAGAGGTCATTCGTAGGCGTTATGGTCGAGTTCAACGTGAGGGCTTAACTCCACCGGACTTGATTGTCATTGATGGGGGACAAGGTCAAGTCAATATCGCCAAGCAAGTCATCCAAGAGGAGCTGGGCTTGGATATTCCCATTGCAGGTCTGCAAAAGAATGACAAACACCAAACCCATGAATTGCTTTTTGGAGATCCACTTGAGGTGGTGGAGTTGTCGCGCAATTCTCAGGAATTTTTCCTGCTCCAACGTATACAAGATGAGGTCCACCGCTTTGCCATCACCTTCCACCGCCAACTGCGTTCTAAAAATTCCTTTTCTTCACAACTGGATGGAATTGAAGGTCTGGGACCTAAACGCAAGCAGAATCTCATGAAGTATTTCAAGTCTCTGACCAAAATCAAGGAAGCCAGTGTGGATGAAATTGTCGAAGTTGGAGTACCAAGAACAGTAGCAGAAGCTGTTCGGAGGAAGTTGAACCCGCAGGAAGAAGTGGAGTTGGCTCAAGTAGCGGAAGAAAGTGTAGAATACCAAACAGAAGGAGACCATCATGAACCATAAAATCGCAATTTTATCAGATATTCATGGCAATGCGACGGCGCTAGAAGCAGTGATTGCAGATGCTAAAAATCAAGGAGTCAGTGAATACTGGCTTCTGGGAGATATTTTTCTTCCTGGTCCAGGCGCAAATGACTTAGTCGCCCTGCTAAAGGACCTTCCTATCACAACCAGTGTTCGAGGCAATTGGGATGATCGTGTCCTTGAGGCCTTGGATGGCGAATATGGTTTGGAACATCCGAAAGAAATCCAGTCAATGCGCATGACCCAGTTTTTGATGGAGCAAATGGATCCTGCAAAGATTGTCTGGCTACGAAGCTTGCCTTTGCTGGAAAAGAAAGAAATTGACGGATTGCGCTTTTCTATCTCTCATAATTTGCCAAATAAGAACTATGGTGGTGACTTGCTAGTTGAGAATGATACAGATAAATTTGACCAACTGCTAGATGCGGAAACGGACGTGGCAGTCTATGGTCATGTTCACAAGCAGTTGCTTCGTTATGGCAGTCAAGGGCAACAAATCATCAATCCAGGGTCGATTGGCATGCCCTATTTTAATTGGGAGGCGTTAAAAAATCACCGTGCCCAGTATGCCGTGATAGAAGTTGAAGATGGGGAATTGGTAAATATCCTATTTCGTAAAGTCGCTTATGATTATGAAGCGGAGTTAGAATTGGCCAAATCCAAAGGGCTTCCCTTTATCGAAATGTATGAAGAACTACGTCGTGAAGATAACTATCAGGGACACAATCTGGAACTATTAGCAAGCTTAATAGAAAAGCATGGGTATGTAGAAGATGTGAAGAAATTTTTTGATTTTTTACAAAGTGAGAAATAAAGCCGGTAGCCCTTATTTTGAAGTGAGGTTTGTAGTAGAATTTCTTAGAAAAGAGTCAGATGATAAGGAAGAAAAGGTGGCTTAGCTAAAATTTGACATTGAAATTATTTTGTTATAGAATGGGCTTAATAAAAAGGAGAACATTATGAAGAAAATTATTACAGCCAGTATGGCTCTTTTATCTGTTTTTGTTTTAGTAGCATGTGCAGGGAAAACAACGTCTGATTCTTCGACTAAAAATTCAAGCTCTGTAGAGAAAACTTCTTCAGAGACCTCATCAACAACGTCAAGTTCAAAGACAGAAAATAATGAGGTTGTTTTGATCACTGATGAAGAAATTGAGAATGCTAAAACTGTTGGAGAAGTGAAGAACGTCTTTGGCAAATTAGTCGACAATTATAAAAAGTATGCAGTTGAAATTGGGGAGAAAATTCCAGATAGTGGAAAAGAAGCATATAACGCCCAAGTTGAACCAGCGATTAAGTCTATGGAGACTGTAAGAGAGTCATTTAACGAAAGTCTTTCAAGTATTGGTTCTGATGATACAGTAGTGCCTGAACAAACTCGTACTCTATTTGTTCAACAGTTGAAAACTGGACGTGACACAATGAAGAAAGCGCTGGAGTCGGCTTATAAAGCACTTGCTCCCTATGCATCTGGTCAATAGTATAAGATAGTAGGTGTTCGATCGCCTGCTTTTTGATTGCTTTAAATCCAAAGAATACCTACTTAAATAGCTTAGAATAAATAGCAGAGTGTTTGAAAGAAGTATTAACTCTATGAAAAATCTCTGCAAGCTCTTTCAAAATATGGTAGAATGGAAGCAGTAGAATTAGAAAAGGAAATCGATTATGAAATTTCTTGAATTAAATAAAAAACGTCATGCGACTAAGCATTTCACTGATAAGCCAGTTGATCCAAAAGATGTGCGTACGGCTATCGAAATTGCAACCTTGGCGCCAAGCGCCCACAACAGCCAGCCTTGGAAATTTGTGGTCGTTCGGGAGAAAAATGTCGAACTAGCAAAATTGGCTTACGGTTCAAACTTTGAACAGGTATCATCAGCGCCTGTAACTATTGCCTTGTTTACAGACACAGATTTGGCTAAACGTGCTCGTAAGATTGCCCGAGTTGGTGGTGCTAACAATTTCTCAGAAGAACAACTTCAATACTTCATGAAAAATTTGCCAGCTGAATTTGCACGCTACAATGAACAACAAGTCAGCGACTACCTAGCCCTCAATGCAGGTTTGGTTGCTATGAACTTGGTTCTCGCTCTTACAGACCAAGGAATCGGATCAAATCTTATCCTTGGATTTGACAAATCAAAAGTCAATAAAGTTTTGGACATCGAAGACCGTTTCCGCCCAGAACTCTTGATCACAGTAGGTTATACAGACGAAAAATTGGAACCAAGCTACCGCTTGCCAGTAGATGAAATCATCGAGAAAAGATAGAAAGAAGAAAAAATGACAGCAATTGATTTTACAGCAGAAGTAGAAAAACGCAAAGAAGACCTCTTGGCTGACTTGTTTAGCCTTTTGGAAATCAACTCAGAACGTGATGACAACAAGGCTGATGCTGAACATCCATTTGGACCTGGTCCAGTAAAAGCCTTGGAAAAATTCCTTGAAATCGCAGACCGTGATGGCTACCCAACTAAGAATGTCGATAACTACGCAGGACATTTCGAGTTTGGAGAAGGAGAAGAAGTTCTCGGAATCTTTGCCCACATGGACGTGGTGCCAGCTGGTAGCGGTTGGGACACAGATCCTTACACACCAACTATCAAAGACGGTCGCCTTTATGCGCGTGGAGCTTCGGACGACAAGGGACCTACAACAGCTTGCTACTATGGTTTGAAAATCATCAAAGAATTGGGCCTTCCAATTTCTAAGAAGGTTCGTTTCATCGTCGGAACAGACGAAGAATCAGGCTGGGCAGACATGGACTACTACTTCGAGCACGTAGGACTTGCGAAACCAGACTTTGGTTTCTCTCCTGACGCTGAATTCCCAATCATCAATGGTGAAAAAGGAAATATTACTGAATACCTCCACTTTGCAGGTGAAAATGCTGGTGCTACTCGTCTTCACAGCTTCACAGGTGGATTGCGTGAAAATATGGTACCTGAATCAGCAACAGCAGTTATTTCAGGTGACTTGGTTGACTTGCAAGCTAAACTAGATGCCTTTGTTGCAGAACACAAACTTAGAGGAGAACTCCAAGAAGAAGCTGGCCAATACAAGGTGACGATTATTGGTAAATCAGCCCATGGTGCTATGCCTGCTTCAGGTATTAATGGTGCGACTTATCTTGCCCTTTTCCTCAGCCAGTTTGACTTTGCAGGACCAGCAAAAGACTACCTTGACATCGCTGGTAAAATTCTCTTGAACGACCATGAGGGTGAAAATCTCAAGATTGCCCATGTGGATGAAAAGATGGGTGCCCTTTCTATGAATGCTGGTGTCTTCCGCTTCGATGAAGCAAGCACTGACAATACCATTGCCCTCAACATCCGCTATCCAAAAGGAACAAGTCCAGAACAAATCAAGTCAATCCTTGAAAACTTGCCAGTTGCTTCTGTTAGCCTTTCTGAGCACGGTCACACCCCTCACTATGTTCCAATGGAAGATCCACTTGTCCAAACCTTGTTGAATGTTTATGAAAAACAAACTGGTCTTAAAGGTCATGAGCAAGTCATCGGTGGTGGAACCTTTGGTCGCTTGCTCGAACGCGGAGTTGCCTATGGTGCCATGTTCCCAGACTCAATTGATACCATGCACCAAGCTAATGAATTTATCGCCTTGGACGATCTCTTCCGAGCTGCAGCAATCTATGCCGAAGCTATTTACGAATTGATCAAATAAAACGATAGAAGTCTGAGATGGTATGCTTGGACTTCTTTTTGGAGGGAAAGTAGATGTCTCAAATTGAAAGAATCAAGCAGGCTATTATGTTAGATCCGCAGAATGCCAGCTATACAGAGCGTGGTATTGAGCCTCTCTTTGCAGCGCCAAAGACTGCTCGCATCAATATCATCGGTCAGGCACCGGGGCTTAAAACCCAAAAAGCAGGGCTTTATTGGAAAGATAAAAGTGGTGACCGCTTGCGGGACTGGTTAGGTGTGGATGAAGATACCTTTTACAATTCAGGTTATTTTGCTGTTCTGCCTATGGATTTCTACTTTCCAGGGAATGGCAAGTCAGGTAATTTGCCACCGAGAACCGGCTTTGCTGAAAAATGGCATCCACAGCTCTTGCAAGAATTACCAGATATTCGATTGACCCTCTTGATTGGCCAATATGCCCAGGCCTACTATTTAAAGGAAAAAATCAGTGGCAAGGTGACAGAACGGGTAAAACATTACCAGAACTACTTGCCAACCTATTTTCCACTAGTTCACCCCTCACCGCGAAATCAAATCTGGATGGCCAAAAATCCTTGGTTTGAGTCAGAAGTGGTGCCGGATTTGAAAAAAAGAATTAAAACCATTTTAGGAGAAAAAGAATGAAAGAAATCTCCTTTGGCGCATTTTACCAGCTTTACCAAAACGATCAACTTTCTCTAGTGGACGTGAGAGAAGTGGATGAGTTTGAAGCTCTTCATTTAGACGGTGCCCAGAATCTTCCTCTGAGTCAATTAGCCGATATCTATGATCAATTGGACAAGGATCAGTTACATTATGTTATTTGTAAATCTGGAATTAGATCAGCGCGTGCTTGCCAATTCTTATCAGAACAAGGTTATGAGGTTATCAATGTACAAGGTGGCATGATGGCCTTTGAAGAACTTTAAACAGTAGAATTTTCTCCTACTTGGTGTGGACTGGGTAGGGGATTTTATTTTTAGATAATTCTCATTTTTAAGAATCTTGAAAACATTCAATATTTACTTCGTGAAGCTTTTTTCATACTCCTATTCATGATATACTAGGTCAGTATTTTATAAATATGAAGGAGATTTTCATGGCTAAAAAAGGTGCCTTAACAGGTTTACTCCTGTTTGGAATATTTTTTGGTGCGGGGAACTTGATTTTTCCGCCTTCTCTAGGTGCTCTATCTGGAGAACATTTTCTTCCTGCCATCGCAGGTTTTGTCTTTTCAGGTGTCGGTATCGCCGTCTTGACCCTTATTATTGGAACGCTAAATCCTAAAGGATATATCTACGAGATTTCAACAAAGATAGCGCCTTGGTTTGCGACTCTTTACCTCTCAGTTCTTTACTTGTCAATCGGTCCATTCTTTGCTATCCCACGTACAGCTACAACAGCTTACGAAGTAGGGATTAGCCCCCTTTTGTCGGATGCAAATAAAGGACTTGGCTTGATTGTCTTTACAGTTCTGTACTTTGCGGCAGCGTATTTAATCTCGCTTAATCCATCAAAAATCTTGGACCGTATCGGCCGTATTTTAACACCAGTCTTTGCAATCTTGATTGTTATCTTGGTTGTTTTAGGAGCTATTAAATACGGTGGAACAAGTCCTCAAGCTGCTTCAGCTGCTTATCAAGCTTCTGCTTTTGGGACAGGTTTCCTAGAAGGATATAATACCTTGGACGCCCTTGCCTCAGTTGCCTTTAGTGTGATTGCAGTTCAAACCTTGAAACAACTTGGATTTTCAAGTAAGAAAGAATACATTTCGACTATTTGGGTGGTTGGTATCGTTGTTGCCCTTGCCTTCAGCGCTCTTTACATCGGTTTAGGTTTCCTTGGAAATCATTTCCCAGTACCTGCTGAAGCGATGAAGGGTGGAACACCAGGTGTTTACATCTTGTCACAAGCTACTCAAGAAATCTTTGGCTCAACAGCTCAACTCTTCCTTGCAGCTATGGTGACCGTAACCTGCTTCACAACAACTGTTGGTTTGATTGTGTCTACAGCTGAGTTCTTTAATGAACGTTTCCCACAAATCAGCTATAAGGTTTATGCGACAGCCTTTACCTTGATTGGATTTGCCATTGCCAATTTGGGTCTTGATGCGATTATCAAGTACTCCATTCCAGTACTGGTTATCTTGTACCCAATCACGATTGCCATCGTTATGATTGTCATTGTCAACAAATTTGTTGCCCTTTCAAAACCGGGTATGCAGTTGACAATTGCTGTGGTTACAGCTATTGCTATTGCAAGCGTACTAGGAAGCTCGTTTAAGGTTGAGTTTCTTGCAAACCTTGTCAACGCTCTTCCTTTTGCCAAGGCATCTCTCCCATGGTTGGTGCCAGCTATTGTCGGAATCTTGCTCTCATTGGTTTTACCAAACAAGCAAGAAAGCGATGTTTTTGAAATGGAATAATCATTAAAATCACTTTTGTAGCCAAGTCTACAGGAGTGATTTTCTTTTTTTATCCGATGATAAATGTGTTATAATAGGTAGCAAAAGAGGTGAAGAAATGAATCAAACAGTAGAATATATCAAAGAACTGACAGCTATTGCGTCGCCAACGGGTTTCACTCGTGAGATTTCGGACTATTTAGTCAAGACTCTAGAAGATTTTGGTTACCAGCCAGTTCGTACAGCTAAGGGCGGTGTCAATGTGACCATCAAAGGTCAAAATGATGAGCAACAACGCTATGTGACTGCCCATGTGGATACGCTGGGTGCTATTGTCCGTGCTGTCAAACCAGACGGTCGTCTCAAAATGGACCGTATCGGTGGTTTTCCTTGGAACATGATTGAAGGAGAAAACTGTACCGTTCATGTGGCTAGCACAGGGGAAAAAGTATCAGGAACCATCCTCATCCACCAAACTTCTTGCCATGTCTATAAGGATGCAGGAACTGCAGAACGCACGCAAGACAATATGGAAGTGCGTTTGGACGCCAAAGTAACAAATGAAAAAGAAACTCGTGCCTTGGGGATTGAGATTGGTGACTTTATCAGTTTTGACCCACGAACTGTCGTGACAGAGACAGGTTTTATCAAGTCTCGCCATTTGGATGACAAGGTCAGCGCAGCGATTTTGCTTAACCTGCTTCGTATTTGTAAAGAAGAGAAGATTGAATTACCTGTAACAACTCATTTTGCTTTTTCAGTCTTTGAAGAAGTGGGACACGGTGCTAACTCTAATATTCCTGCTCAGGTAGTAGAATATCTGGCTGTGGATATGGGAGCCATGGGCGATGACCAGCAGACAGACGAATATACAGTGTCTATCTGTGTCAAGGATGCTTCAGGACCTTATCACTATGATTTCCGTCAACATTTGGTTGCTTTGGCTAAAGAACAAGATATTCCATTTAAGCTGGATATCTATCCATTTTATGGGTCGGACGCTTCAGCAGCCATGTCTGCAGGGGCAGAAGTCAAACATGCCCTTCTTGGAGCGGGTATCGAGTCTAGCCATTCTTATGAGCGTACTCATATTGACTCGGTGGTCGCAACAGAACGTATGGTTGATGCTTATCTTAAGAGCACATTGGTAGACTAATATGTGCCTTATTTGCCAGAGAATTTACCTCATCAAAGCTGGGGAAAACCCCTATTTTGTTAAAGAGTTGGAAACAGGCTATCTTGTGATTGGAGACCACCAGTATTTTGCAGGCTATAGTCTTTTTCTAGCCAAGGAACATGTCACCGAATTGCATCATTTAGAGAAGGACACTAGAATCCGTTTTCTAGAGGAAATGAGTTTAGTCCAAGAGGCAGTTGCTAAAGCCTTTGCTGCTGAGAAAATGAATATCGAACTGCTAGGAAATGGCGATGCCCATCTTCATTGGCATCTGTTTCCTAGACGAACAGGTGATATGAACGGCCACGGTCTTAAAGGTCGTGGTCCAGTTTGGTGGGTTCCCTTTGAAGAAATGACAGCAGAAACCTGCCAAGTAAAACCGAATGAGATTAAAAGATTAGTCAAACGATTATCGTTAGAAGTAGATAAATTATTAGAAATAAAGGAGTAGAAATGAAAAAAAGATACCTAGTCTTGACAGCCTTGCTAGCCTTGAGTCTAGCAGCTTGTTCACAAGAAAAAGCAAAAACTGAAGATGGCGCAGCTAAGACAGAACAAACCGCCAAAGCTGATGGAACAGTCGGAATTAAGTCTCAAGAAGCCACCCAGAAAAAAGCAGAAGTGGTCAATAAAGGAGACTACTACAGTATCCAAGGGAAATACGATGAAATCATCGTAGCAAATAAACACTATCCATTGTCGAAAGACTACAATCCAGGGGAAAATCCAACAGCCAAGGCTGAGTTGGTCAAACTCATAAAGGCTATGCAAGAGGCAGGTTTCCCAATCAGTGACCATTACAGTGGTTTTAGAAGTTATGAAACTCAGACAAAGCTCTACCAAGATTATGTCAACCAAGATGGGAAGGCAGCAGCTGACCGTTACTCTGCTCGTCCCGGTTACAGTGAACACCAAACTGGCTTGGCCTTTGATGTTATTGGGACTGATGGTGATTTAGTAACAGAAGAAAAAGCGGCTCAATGGCTTTTGGACCATGCGGCTGATTATGGCTTTGTTGTCCGTTATCTCAAAGGTAAGGAAAAAGAAACCGGTTATATGGCTGAAGAATGGCACCTTCGTTATGTCGGAAAAGAAGCAAAAGAAATTGCTGAGAGTGGTCTCAGTTTGGAAGAATACTACGGCTTTGAAGGCGGAGATTACGTCGATTAAAAAATAAACTTTTCTCTTGCAATTCTAGATAAATAGTGTATAATAGATGGGTATGTGAAAAGCATACTTGTGGGAGGTAAAAATCTCTAATTACCGCCAAAACCACAAAGGAGGATTTAAAAATGGCTAAAAAAGTCGAAAAACTTGTAAAATTGCAAATCCCTGCTGGTAAAGCTACACCAGCTCCACCGGTTGGACCTGCTCTTGGTCAAGCTGGTATCAACATCATGGGATTCACAAAAGAGTTCAACGCTCGTACAGCTGACCAAGCTGGTATGATCATTCCAGTTGTTATCTCAGTTTACGAAGATAAATCATTTACTTTCATCACTAAAACACCACCAGCTGCTGTTCTTTTGAAAAAAGCTGCAGGTGTTGAAAAAGGATCAGGTACACCGAACAAAACTAAAGTTGCTACAGTTACTCGTGCACAAGTACAAGAAATTGCAGAAACTAAGATGCCAGATTTGAACGCAGCAAACGTAGAGTCTGCAATGCGTATGATCGAAGGTACTGCTCGTTCTATGGGATTCACTGTTGTTGACTAATCAATAACACCCCCAATATAACCCGCAAGACTTCATCATTTCGAGAAGTGACGTGGGAGATGAAAATCGATTGAACCACTTACAAGGAGAATAGAAAATGGCTAAAAAAAGCAAACAACTTCGTGCTGCTCTTGAGAAAATCGACAGCACAAAAGCATACAGCGTAGAAGAAGCTGTAGCACTTGCAAAAGAAACTAACTTTGCAAAATTTGACGCAACTGTAGAAGTTGCTTACAACTTGAACATCGACGTTAAAAAAGCTGACCAACAAATCCGTGGAGCAATGGTATTGCCAAACGGTACTGGTAAAACTTCACGCGTTCTTGTTTTCGCACGTGGTGCAAAAGCTGAAGAAGCAAAAGCTGCTGGTGCAGACTTTGTTGGTGAAGATGACCTTGTTGCTAAAATCAACGACGGTTGGTTGGACTTCGACGTAGTTATCGCTACACCTGACATGATGGCTCTAGTTGGACGTCTTGGACGTGTCCTTGGACCACGTAACTTGATGCCAAACCCTAAAACTGGTACTGTAACTATGGATGTTGCTAAAGCAGTTGAAGAGTCTAAAGGTGGTAAAATCACTTACCGTGCTGACCGTGCAGGTAACGTTCAAGCAATTATCGGTAAAGTATCATTTGAAGCTGAAAAATTGGTTGAAAACTTCAAAGCTTTCAACGAAACAATCCAAAAAGCAAAACCAGCTACAGCTAAAGGAACTTACGTAACAAACTTGACTATCACAACTACTCAAGGTGTTGGTATCAAAGTTGACGTAAACTCACTTTAATCAGTAGTTTATATCAGAGAACGAGTGCGAAAGTGCTCGTTTTTTTAGGTACGACGGGCATTCCGTTCATCTGAGGTGTAAGTCCTCTGTGGGTACCATATACTAGTAAATCCAAAAGTGATTCCCAAGCCTGACTATTGTGAGTAGCTGATCGAACGGCATTAGGATAGACTGTTTAAGTCTGACGTTGGAAATAAGAATCGGCAGAGAAAGAGATAGAGAAATCTTGGCTATACGAATAGGCACGTGATAGTAAAGCGTATATAACGGATAAGGAGGCCAGCAACTCTAAAGTACAAATATGTAGTCGTAACCTATATACGTAAACTACGTGAGCCATTGAATTCGAACTAGAGAGGTGATTAATAGATTTATGCTATAGTCATGGCAGACTGTATGCGTTTGATTCTAGTTTATCAAATAATAGATTAGAATTATCAGATAATATCATTTTATGTTATAATGAAGAAAAAATAGAGGTGTTCAAATGTCAGAAGCAGGTCATAAGTTTTTAGCAAAATTGGGGAAAAAACGCTTACGCCCAGGTGGAAAACGTGCCACAGATTGGTTAATTGCGGAAGGAGGATTTTCAAAAGAAAAGAGAATACTAGAAGTTGCGTGCAATAGGGGAACTACAGCAATTGAGTTGGCACAGCGTTTTGGTTGTAAGATAACTGCTGTTGATATGGATGGACAAGCTTTAGAAGTGGCTAAAAAATCTGCTGAAACGGCAGGTGTAGGTCATTTGATCAGGTTTGAAAGAGCAAATGCAATGAAACTTCCTTATGAAGATGCTAGTTTTGATATTGTTATAAATGAAGCTATGCTGACTATGCAAGCCGATCAAGCTAAGAAAAAATGTGTAATGGAGTATCTAAGGGTTTTAAAACCTGAAGGTCTTCTTTTGACACATGATGTGCTTCTTAAGGAAGATAAAGAGTCTATCAGACAGGAATTGTCACAAGCAATTCATGTAAATGTAGGTCCTTTAACTCAAGATGCTTGGGAAGAGGTGATGATAGAATCAGGTTATTGTGATGTGAAAGTATTGACTGGTGAAATGACATTAATGAAATTATCGGGTATGATTTATGACGAAGGTTGGCTAGGGACTTTGAAAATTTGTGTAAATGCTTGTAAAAAGGAGAATAGAAAGCAGTTTTTAACTATGTATAAAATGTTTGATAAGAATAAACAGAAATTGGGCTTTATTGCGATGGCTAGTTATAAATCGTCAAATCGTTAGATAATTATTGAAGTTAACTTTTCCTTTTTTCTTTCTTAAAAAATATGCTATAATAGAGAGTAAAAACTTTGAAAGAAAGAAAAAGATGAATTTAAAAGATTACATTGCAACAATTGAAAATTATCCGAAGGAAGGTATTACTTTCCGTGATATTAGTCCTTTGATGGCTGATGGGAATGCTTATAGCTACGCTGTTCGTGAAATCGTTCAGTATGCTACTGACAAGAAAATTGACATGATCGTGGGACCTGAGGCTCGTGGTTTTATCGTGGGCTGTCCAGTTGCCTTTGAGTTGGGAATTGGTTTTGCACCAGTTCGTAAGCCAGGTAAATTGCCACGTGAAGTTATTTCTGCTGACTATGAAAAAGAGTATGGTGTTGATACCTTGACTATGCATGCTGACGCCATTAAGCCAGGTCAACGTGTTCTTATCGTGGATGACCTCTTGGCAACAGGTGGAACTGTTAAGGCAACAATCGAGATGATTGAAAAACTTGGTGGTGTTGTAGCAGGTTGTGCCTTCCTTGTTGAATTGGATGAATTGAACGGCCGTGAAAAAATCGGTGACTACGATTACAAAGTTCTGATGCATTATTAATGAAAAACAGTCCCTAGGGCTGTTTTCTCTACATTAGGATATAAAAATAGACTATAGCTAGTTAGAGAAAAAGTATAATTGAAAACTATATCTTCTTGCAGTATAATAAAAGGACTAAGTGTTTGAGATTTAGTTTCATACTCAATGAAAATCAAAGAGCAAACTAGGAAACTAGCCGTAGGCTGTACTTGAGTACGGCAAGGCAACGTTGACGCGGTTTGAATTTGATTTTCGAAGAGTTTCAAACATATGCAATGATTCCTGAAAGAGTACAGTTAGGAGAGGGTTATGCCGATTCGAATTGATAAAAAATTGCCAGCTGTTGAGATTTTACGGACAGAGAATATCTTTGTCATGGATGATCAACGTGCGGCCCACCAAGATATCCGTCCCTTGAAGATTTTAATTTTAAATCTCATGCCACAAAAAATGGTCACAGAGACTCAATTGTTGCGCCACTTGGCTAATACGCCCCTGCAACTGGATATTGATTTTCTCTATATGGAGAGTCACCGTTCTAAAACAACTCGTTCAGAGCACATGGAGACCTTTTATAAAACTTTTCCTGAAGTCAAGGATGAGTATTTTGATGGGATGATTATCACAGGTGCTCCAGTTGAGCATTTACCATTTGAGGAAGTGGACTATTGGGAGGAATTCAGTCAGGTAATCGAGTGGTCCAAGACCCATGTCTATTCGACCCTTCATATCTGTTGGGGGGCTCAGGCTGGTCTTTATTTGCGCTATGGGGTGGAAAAATACCAGATGGACAGTAAGTTATCAGGTATTTATCCTCAGGATACTTTAAAGGAAGGTCATCTTCTCTTTAGAGGCTTTGACGATAGCTATGTATCCCCTCATTCTCGGCACACGGAGATTTCTAAGGAAGAAATCTTAAACAAAACCAATCTTGAAATTTTATCAGAAGGACCTCAGGTTGGAGTTTCTATTTTGGCCAGTCGTGATTTGCGAGAAATTTATAGTTTTGGGCATTTGGAATATGACCGTGATACCTTGGCAAAAGAGTATTTTAGGGACCGTGATGCAGGTTTAGACCCACATATTCCAGAAAATTACTTTAAGGATGATGATGTCAACCAGACACCTTGTCTTTGTTGGTCTTCATCAGCAGCCCTCTTTTTCAGTAACTGGGTGAATTATGCGGTCTATCAGGAGACGCCTTTTGACTGGAGAAAAATAGAAGATGATGCATCTGCATTTGGGTATTTATAAGAGGAATTATGACATATTTAGACGCTTTTAAATCAGGGAACTTGGTTTTACCAAGTGCCCTGCTCTTGCATTTTAAGGAACTCTTTCCTTCCAGCGACGATTTTCTGGTCTGGCAATTTTTCTATTTGCAAAATACGACAGGCTTGGATGAAATGTCGCCAAGCCAGATTGCTGAAAGGATTGGCAAGGAGATTTCGGATGTCAATCAGGCCATTTCCAATCTGACGGAGAGGGGACTGCTTCAGTATCGAACCATCGAATTAAATGGTGAAATCGAATTGCTTTTTGATGCTAGTTTGGCATTAGAACGTTTGGATGACCTGCTTGGAGCAGTTCATTCAAGTTCAGACCAGCTGACACCCCAAAACCAGCTTAAGGATTTGGTGGAAACTTTCCAGCAGGAGTTAGGGCGCTTATTGACTCCTTTTGAGATTGAGGATTTGACCAAGACACTAAAGGAAGATGGAACCAGTGCTGACTTGATTAAGGAAGCTCTTCGTGAAGCGGTTTTGAATGGCAAACCAAACTGGAAGTACATTCAGGCGATTTTGAGAAATTGGCGCCATGAAGGTATCAAAAGTGTGGCTCAAATCGAGGCTAAACGGGCAGAGAGAGAAGCAAGCAATCCTCAGTTGACACAGGTATCTGCAGATTTTAGAAATGCTATGGATCTCTGGAAGGATTAATCCTTGTAAGCAGGTTTGAAATCCGAGTAAGATTTGCAAGCTGTGTCTAATTGTGATAAAATAAGTAGAAAATAAATTGAAAAAAGAGGTATGTGAAATGTCACGTAAACCATTTATCGCTGGTAACTGGAAAATGAACAAAAATCCAGAAGAGGCTAAAGCATTCGTTGAAGCAGTTGCATCAAAACTTCCTTCATCAGATCTTGTTGAAGCAGGTATCGCAGTTCCAGCTCTTGATTTGACAACTGTTCTTGCTGCTGCAAAAGGCTCAAACCTTAAAGTTGCTGCTCAAAACTGCTACTTTGAAAATGCAGGTGCTTTCACTGGTGAAACAAGCCCACAAGTTTTGAAAGAAATCGGTACTGACTACGTTGTTATCGGTCACTCAGAACGCCGTGACTACTTCCATGAAACTGACGAAGATATCAACAAAAAAGCAAAAGCAATCTTTGCAAACGGTATGCTTCCAATCATCTGTTGTGGTGAGTCACTTGAAACTTACGAAGCTGGTAAAGCTGCTGAATTTGTAGGTGCTCAAGTATCTGCTGCATTGGCTGGATTGACTGCTGAACAAGTTGCTGCCTCAGTTATCGCTTATGAGCCAATCTGGGCTATCGGTACTGGTAAATCAGCTTCACAAGATGACGCACAAAAAATGTGTAAAGTTGTTCGTGACGTTGTAGCTGCTGACTTTGGTAAAGAAGTTGCGGATAAAGTTCGTGTTCAATACGGTGGTTCTGTTAAACCTGAGAACGTTGCTTCATACATGGCTTGTCCAGACGTTGACGGTGCCCTTGTTGGTGGTGCGTCACTTGAAGCTGAAAGCTTCTTGGCATTGCTTGACTTTGTAAAATAATCGACTCTTTATCAACATTATTGGGTTGAAGAAAAGCTAAAATCGAGAAAGGACAAATATCGTCCTTTCTTTTTTGCTACTAAAGCGGCTAATGTAGACCATTTTATTCGAACCATTCCTGGTGGTTACAATATGGAGATGAAGCAATAGTCAAGTAATATTTCCCTCGGGCAAAAACAACTCTTGACCATCGCGCGTGCTCTCTAACCAATTTTAAAATTCTTATTTTTGATGAAGCGACTTCCTCTGTTGATACCCGTTTGGAACTCTTGATTCAAAAAATCACGAAACGATTGATGAAAGGAAGGACCAGCTTTGTCATTGCACCTCGCCTTTCGACCATTCAAGAAGCAAATAAGATTCTCGTTCTTAAGGATGGACAGATTATTGAGCAGGGAAATTACGAAAGCTCACTCCAAGCAAAAGGCTTTTATTATGAACTTTACCAAAGCCAATTTTCAAGCCAATCTGATTAAATCAGCTAATAAAATAATGTCAAACTTTTCTTAAATTATCAGTCTATTGCAACTTTTCTCATGTGAGTCTTTTGGCTTGCTATTGGTTTTTTTTAGTAGTATACTAAGGTAGTAATCATTAAGCAGTGGTTACAAAAAATAATGAATGAGGTAAAAACAATGGTAGAATTGAAAAAAGAAGCAGTAAAAGACGTAACATCATTAACAAAAGCAGCACCAGTAGCATTGGCAAAAACAAAGGAAGTCTTGAACCAAGCTGTTGCTGATTTGTACGTAGCCCACGTTGCTTTGCATCAAGTACACTGGTACATGCGTGGTCGTGGTTTCCTTGTATGGCATCCAAAAATGGATGAGTACATGGATGCTCTTGATGGTCAATTAGATGAAATCAGCGAACGCTTGATTACACTTGGTGGAAGCCCATTCTCTACTTTGACAGAATTCCTTCAAAACAGTGAAATCGAAGAAGAAGCTGGTGAATACCGTAATGTTGAAGAAAGCTTGGAACGTGTCCTTGTTATCTACCGTTATTTGTCAGAACTCTTCCAAAAAGGTTTGGATATCACTGATGAAGAAGGTGACGATGTGACAAACGGTATCTTTGCAGATGCTAAAACTGAAACTGATAAAACAATCTGGATGCTTGCAGCAGAACTTGGACAAGCACCTGGTTTATAATATAAATGCACCCCTTTCTATCATGAGTTTCTGTATCACTACTCATGATAAACTATCTTTTAAAAATCATGTAGCAGAAAAAGTTACATGATTTTTTCTTTACTCCTCCGGCGACTCATTTGTCAAAATGCTGATTTTAAGGTATAATAGTTGCTGTTCGAGAAATTTTGATTTTCAAAGAATAGTGAATGATTATAAGGAGAAACTATGAACAACCTACCAAATTGCCCAAAATGTAACTCAGAGTATGTCTACGAAGATGGTGCCCTACTGGTTTGCCCAGAGTGTGCTCATGAGTGGAATCCTGCTGAAGTTGCAGATGTAGAAGAGGGCCTTGTTGCTATCGATGCCAACGGGAATAAATTGGCTGACGGTGATACAGTAACCCTCATCAAGGACTTGAAAGTAAAAGGTGCGCCAAAAGATTTGAAACAAGGGACGCGCGTGAAAAATATCCGCATCGTAGAAGGTGACCACAATATCGACTGTAAGATTGATGGCTTCGGTGCCATGAAACTCAAATCAGAGTTTGTGAAGAAAATTTAAGCATGTCAAAAAACTACAAACTTACATTTTATAGCCGTATCTTCTTGTTTCTAGCGGCTTTTACGGGAGTTTATCTTGAAATCGCCAAGCATGGTGGATTTGGAATGCTTCTCTATTATACGGTTCTGTCCAACCTCTTAGTAGCGATTTTTACGCTCTATCTCCTAAAGGTTATGAGCCGTTTAGGTGAAAACTGGCAAAGGCCAAGTCTCCTGCGCTTAAAAGGTGGGGTCACCATGAGTATCATGATTACCTGTGTGATTTACCATTTCCTTTTAGCGCCCATTGCGACTAATTTCTATACTCTGGAAAATTTCCTTTGCCACTATATCGTTCCCCTCTGGTTTTTAGCAGATACCCTCTTTTTTGACAAACAGGGTCAATATAAAATCTGGGATCCAGTTGTGTGGACGATTTTACCCTTGCTGTATATGATTTTTGCTCTTTTTAATGGCTTGGTACTGAAACTAGACATTCCTAATTCTAAGGTCAGTCCCTTCCCTTACTTCTTTTTGAATGTGAACAAGGGGTGGGATGTCGTGTTCAAGTGGTGTCTGATTATCTTTGTTGCCTATATGGTGGCAGGATTTATATTCTACTTTATTAAGCAAATCAAGAGAAAGTCATCCTAATACTCTTCGAAAATCTCTTCAAACCACGTCAGTTTCGCCTTAGGGTATATATGTGACTGACTTCGTCAGTTTCATCTACAACCTCAAAGCAGTGCTTTGAGCAGCCTGCGGCTAGCTTCCTAGTTTGCTCTTTGATTTTCATTGAGTATAAGACACAAGGGATTCATTTTCGAGTTTAAGAAGGAGTCTGTACACTAAAGAGGCTTCTTCTTTTCTTGCTTGAGAATTATCAACAGAGAAAGATATTAAGAGAAAATATAGAAAGAGATTTCATGAAACAATTTTTAGAACGGGCCAGTATTTTGGCTCTCTCCCTCGTTTTGATTACATCCTTTTCCATCTCGAGTGCTCTGCCAGCTATGTTTGACTATTATCAAGGATATCCTAAGGAACAAATTGAGCTCTTGGCGAGCTTGCCTTCCTTTGGAATCATGATTATGTTACTACTAAATGGTTTCTTAGAAAAAATATTTCCTGAGCGATTACAGATTAGTTTGGGATTGCTGATTTTATCACTGAGTGGAACAGCACCCTTTTGGTATCAAGCCTATCCCTTTGTCTTTGGAACACGGATTCTTTTTGGTTTGGGTGTTGGGATGATCAATGCTAAGGCCATTTCTATTATCAGTGAACGCTATCAAGGAAAAACGCGAATTCAGATGCTAGGGCTACGCGGTTCTGCAGAGGTCGTTGGGGCATCTGTCATTACCTTGGCAGTCGGCCAGTTATTGGCCTTTGGTTGGACAGCTACCTTCCTAGCCTATAGTGCTGGATTTTTGGTGCTGACCCTTTATTTGCTCTTTGTCCCTTATGGAAAAGAAAAGAAAGAAGTCAAGAAAAAAGCGAAGGAAGCAAGTTGCTTAACTCGGGAAATGAAAGGCTTGATTTTTATCCTAGCTATCGAAGCGGCAGTTGTAGTTTGTACCAATACAGCTATTACCATCCGTATTCCAAGTTTGATGGTGGAAAGAGGGCTTGGAGATGCCCAGTTATCTAGTTTTGTCCTTAGTGTCATGCAGTTGATCGGGATTGTGGCTGGTGTGAGTTTTTCTTTCTTGATTTCTATCTTTAAAGAGAAACTGCTCCTCTGGTCTGGTATTACCTTCGGCTTAGGGCAAATCGTGATTGCCCTCTCTCCATCCTTGTGGGTGGTAGTGGTAGGAAGCATTCTTGCTGGTTTTGCCTACAGTGTAGCCTTGACGACAGTTTTTCAACTTGTCTCTGAAAGAATTCCAGCTAAACTCCTCAATCAAGCAACTTCATTTGCTGTATTAGGCTGTAGTTTCGGAGCCTTTACGACACCATTCGTTCTAAGTGCAATTGGCTTATTAACTCACAATGGGATGCTGGTCTTTACAATTTTGGGAGTTTGGTTGATTGTAACTTCTATCTTTGTCATGTACCTACTTCAAAAGAGAGCTTAGGATTGGTTCCTAAGTTTTTCTTTTTAGGATTTTTGTACCCATACAGTGTTTATTTTAGAACCTTGTCTACAGACTAATTTCTTGATAAAATAGAAGTTATGACAAGATACAAAGCAACTATTTCCTATGACGGTTACGCCTTTGCTGGTTTTCAACGCCAGACCCATGCGCGGAGCGTTCAGGAGGAAATTGAAAAAACCTTGACGAGACTCAATAAAGGGAAAGCAATCACTGTTCACGGTGCTGGTAGGACTGATAGTGGGGTTCATGCTTTGGGACAGGTGATTCATTTTGACTTGCCCTATCAAATGGATGAAGAAAAACTTCGCTTTGCCTTGGACACCCAGTCCCCTGAAGATATTGATGTGATTTCGATTGAGCTCGTGGTGGATGATTTTCATTGCCGTTATGCCAAGCACAGCAAGACCTATGAGTTTATCGTGGATAGGGGTCGTCCTAAAAATCCCATGCGCCGTCACTATGCTACTCACTTTCCCTATCAGCTTGACGTGGAACGGATGCAGATGGCAATCAAAAAGTTAGAGGGAACACATGATTTTACAGGTTTTACAGCCTCTGGGACTAATGTGGAGGATAAGGTTCGCACCATTACAGAAGCTAGTCTTAGGGTTGATGAGACAGGCCAGTTTTTGACTTTTACCTTTTCAGGAAATGGTTTCTTGTATAAGCAGATTCGCAATATGGTGGGGACACTGCTCAAAATCGGAAATAATCGTATGCCAGTGGAGCAGATTGACCTGATCCTGGAGAGAAAGGACAGGCAACTTGCAGGTCCCACTGCAGCACCAAATGGTTTGTATTTAAAGGAGATTCGTTATGAAGAATAATCGTATTTTAGCACTTTCTGGAAATGATATTTTTAGTGGTGGTGGTTTGTCCGCGGATTTGTCTACCTATACCTTGAACGGCTTGCATGGTTTTGTAGCAGTGACTTGTTTGACAGCCTTGACGGAAAAGGGCTTTGAAGTCTTTCCAACTGACGATGCCATTTTTCAACATGAATTGGATAGTTTGCGTGATGTGGAATTTGGGGGAATTAAGATTGGTCTTCTACCAACTGTCAGTGTGGCTGAGAAGGCACTGGACTTTATCAAGCAGCGCCCAGAAATTCCTGTGATATTGGATCCTGTTTTGGTCTGCAAGGAAACGCACGACGTAGCTGTCAGTGAACTCTGCCAAGAGTTGATTCGCTTTTTCCCTCATGTCAGTGTGATTACGCCTAACCTTCCTGAAGCAGAATTATTGTCTGGTCAAGAGATCAAAACCTTGGAAGACATGAAAACAGCAGCGCAGAAATTGCATGAATTAGGAGCGCCAGCAGTCATTATCAAGGGAGGCAATCGACTTAGTCAGGACAAGGCTGTAGATGTCTTTTATGATGGACAGACCTTTACAGTGTTGGAAAATCCTGTCATCCAAGGACAAAATGCCGGTGCAGGTTGTACCTTTGCCTCAAGCATTGCCAGTCACTTGGTTAAAGGTGATGAACTTTTACCAGCAGTAGAAAGCTCGAAGGCTTTCGTTTATCGCGCTATTGCACAAGCAGATCAATATGGAGTAAGACAATATGAAGCAAACCAAAACAACTAAAATTGCCCTTGTATCCCTCTTAACCGCCCTTTCTGTGGTTCTAGGTTATTTCCTAAAAATCCCAACACCGACAGGTATTTTAACTCTTTTAGATGCGGGTATCTTCTTTGCGGCCTTTTACTTTGGTAGTCGTGAAGGTGCTGTAGTCGGAGGACTAGCAGGTTTCTTGATTGACCTCTTATCAGGCTACCCTCAGTGGATGTTCTTTAGCTTAATCAATCATGGCTTGCAGGGATTTTTTGCAGGCTTTAAAGGCAAATGGCAATGGCTAGGCCTTGTCTTGGCTACAATCGTCATGGTAAGTGGCTATGCCCTAGGTTCTACCCTAATGAATGGCTGGTCAGCAGCCTTGCCAGAAATCCTTCCAAACTTCCTGCAAAATACCTTGGGAATGATTGTAGGGTTTGTAATTTTTCAGAGTGTTAAGAAGATAAAACCCAATTTGTAAAATTAAGCTAGACAGAAAAAGCCATCTATGTTAGGCTCAGATAAACACCACATTTGTCTGAAAGGAGCTAACATAAATGACCTATACTCATCTTACCACAAACGAGCTTGTGATGATAGAGGCTTACTATCAAGAAAACATAAAAGTTTCAGATATTGTGACTTCACTTGGCAGATCAAAACAGACAATCTACAATGTCATCAACTATCTGAAAGAGGGACACTCTGCTTATGATTGCTATAACTGATATAAAATCAATAAGAAACGCTGTGGCAGGAATAAAACCAGTCTTACGCAATCAGAAAAAGATTTTATTCAAACTCATTTAGAAAAAAATTGGAGCCTTGATGTCATTAAGGGAGTTTATTCAGATAGGATTTCTTGTTCTATGAGAACTCTCTATCAACTAGCAGACCGTGGTATTTTCAAGAAAGAGAACCTCCCCTGGAAAGGCAAAAGAAAACCAAATGGTCATAGCGAAAAACGAGGAAAACAAGCGTTGCGCAGTGATTTACGTGAGAGAGCAGACAGTTATCCTAATTTTGAGTCGAAATTAGGTCATCTAGAAGGGGATACAATTGTGGGAGAAAAACACAAAAGTGCAGTCATTACCTTAGTAGAACGCCTCTCAAAAGCCATCATCACACTGAAAACCAATGGACGGAAAGCAAGTGATATTGAGGCCTCCATCAATCAATGGTTGTCTCAAGTTCCCAGTCATCTCTTTAAGTCGATAACGTTTGATTGTGGGAAAGAATTTTCTAATTGGAAATCTATTTCGAATGTACATGACATTGATATTTTCTTTGCGGATCCAGGATGTCCTGGTCAACGAGATCTCAATGAACATTCTAATGGCTTATTAAGACGAAATGGATTACCGAAACAAATGGATTTTACTAATATTTCTCAAAATTATTTATCAGCTATAGCTGATAAAAGAAATAGAATTCCTAGAAAATCATTGAATTATCAATCACCCTACCAAGTTTTTCTGAGTTACTTGAAAAGTCTAGCTTAATTTAATAATTTAGGATTAGCTCCCAAGAGCTAAAAGTCACAGACCCAGATGGGATTGTGGCAAAGCTCCAAGTCACCTAGTTAAATACGAGATCATCCCCCATCTGTTAAAGATACGGGGATTTTGTTTTGCTGATGAGAAAGCCAGATTGTTATATTTCCGCTTCCAAAATGATGGTATAATAATTAAAAGAAAGGTGTAGATATGTTAGCTAAAAATATAATCTATTTAGAAACGTCATCTATCTTTGACTGGGTACAAATTATTTCCTACTTATCAAGAGAGGAAAAGGAAGTGATGTACCAAGTTGCAAATGACAGAATTAAGCGCTTGTTTAAAGTCGAAAATGAATTTTATCTTTGTACGATTTTTTGCAATGAGCAAGTTCAAGAGATATGTATCCAGGCGGAAAATCAGCCTATTTTTTCTGCTGAGGCTAGAAAAGTTATTAGCAATTTTGTCAGAGATTGGTTGGATTTAGATCAGTCGTTAGATGACTTTTATCAGTTTGCACAAGAAGATAATATTTTATCTCCTTTGGTTCAGAAGTTTTACGGACTTCGTTTGATTGGTGTCCCAGATTTTTATGAGGCTATTACTTGGGGAATTTTAGGACAGCAGGTAAATCTTGCTTATGCTTATACCCTAAAAGAACGTTTTGTCAAGAAATATGGCGAAGCTTTTCACTATAACCATGAAACTTACTGGCTTTATCCAAAGCCTGAGATGGTTGCAAATAGTGTGGCTGAGGAGTTATTGGAGTTGCAAATGACTCGTAAAAAAGCAGAATATTTACAAACAATATCAATGCTCTTGTATCAGGGGACCATTTCAAGAAGTTATTATCAAAAGTTAGATACAGCTGAGCAAATTGAAAAAGAGTTGCTTAAACTTTACGGTGTCGGTCCGTGGACGGCTCATTATGTGATGATGCGATGTTTTCGTATACAATCGGCTTTTCCGATGGCTGACATTGGATTGCAGAATGGCATATCTTATATACTTGGTCTAGATAAGAAACCGTCTAAGGAATTGCTATTAAAGTTAAAAAAGAGTGGGGCACATGGTGTTCATATGCAGTTTTTTATATTTGGCGTTTGCTTTATTAGTTGATTTTCATCGAAAAGGAGAAGAAATGTACAAAACTTATTACAAATCCCCAATCGGCCGTATTCTCATTATGACGGACGAAAGTGCCCTGTTGGGACTATGGCTGGAAGGACAGAAATATTATGGCGCAGGCTATGATTTGGAGCAAGCACAGCAGGAGGAAACAGAAGTCAGCCAACGCGTTGTTGCATGGCTAGATGCTTATTTTGAGGGGGAAAATCCCCCAACAGATGAGATTCTACTGGCTCCTCAAGTGACTGAGTTCAGAAGCAAGGTTCTGGCAGTGTTGCAGAAGATTCCCTATGGTCAGACGGCTACCTATTCAGATATTCTACGAGAATTACAAGCCGAGTATGGAAAGATTGGTTCGGCAAGAGCAGTCGGAGGTGCAATTGGGCATAATCCTATTTCTATTTTAATTCCCTGTCATCGGATCGTTGGTAGCGATGGCGAGCTGACGGGTTATGCTGGCGGACTTGATAAAAAAGCCTTCTTGTTGAAACTAGAGTCGGGGGAGAAAACGAGAGGCTGACTGTTTTAAACTATTGATAAGCTAAAAAAGCATCGTTCGGTGCTTTTTAACTTACTTTAAATATGGTAAAATGGATGTGATCAAAATAGGAAAAGAGTATAAAATGGCGAAAAAATCAAACGCAAATATTGGATTTGAAAAGGAACTATGGGATGCCGCAGATTCACTTCGGGGGCACATTTCAGCGTCAGAGTACAGAAAAGTTATTGTCGGTCTCATCTTTTTAAAATATGTATCAGATGCTTTTGAAGAAAAATACCAACAATTACTTGCAGAGGGTGACGGATTTGAGAATGATCCTGATGCATATTCAGAGGAGAATATTTTCTTCGTTCCTGAAATAGCTAGATGGCAATTTATTGCGAGTCATGCCCATTCTTCGGAAATTGGCACAGTCTTGGATGCAGCTATGCGTGAAATTGAAAAGGATAATCCTAGTCTAGAGAATGTCCTTCCTCAAATCTATGCAAGTCCAGACTTAGATAAGCGAGTTTTAGGGGAAGTTGTAGATATTTTTACTAATATTCAAATGTATGAAGGTGAGAATGAAAAAGATTTACTTGGGCGTGCTTATGAATATTGTATTGAACAGTTTGCGGCATATGAAGGAAAACGAGGCGGTGAATTTTATACTCCGACCAGTATCGTAAAAACGATTGTAGAAATATTAAAGCCTTATAGAGGCCGTGTTTATGATCCTGCTTGTGGTTCAGGCGGTATGTTTGTTCAGTCAGCTAAGTTTATAGAGAATCATAGTGGGAATATTAATAATTTATCTGTTTTTGGTCAAGAATCTAATGCAGATACTTGGAAGATGGCCAAGATGAACATGGTTATCCGAGGTATTGATGCGGATTTTGGTGAGCACCAAGCGAACAGCTTTTTCAATGATTTACATCCGACACTAAAAGCTAACTATATCATGGCTAATCCCCCTTTTAATATTTCAAACTGGGGAGCAGATAAACTGCAAGATGATATTCGCTGGAAATACGGAACGCCACCTAATAGCAATGCAAACTATGCTTGGATTCAGCACATGATTCATCACATGGATCCTAGTAATGGCAAGGTTGGCTTGGTTCTGGCAAACGGCTCACTCTCATCGACTCAGAGCGGTGAAGGGGACATTCGTAAAAAAATTATCGAAGATGACTTAATTGAGGGAATTATAGCTCTTCCAGCTAATCTCTTTTACAGTGTAACTATTCCAGCCTGTCTCTGGTTTATCAGTAAAAATAAAAAACAAAAAGGAAAGACGCTGTTTATCGATGCTCGAAATATGGGAGAAATGATTGACCGTAAGCATCGCGACTTTAGCGACGAAGACATTAAGAAGTTGGCAGATACCTTTGAAGCCTTTCAAAATGGAAACCTTGAAGATGTTAAAGGTTTTTGTGCGTCTGTTGAAACAGCAGAAATTGCAAAGCAAGATTTTATTCTTACGCCAGGGCGTTATGTAGGTATTGAGGAAAAAGAAGATGACGGAGAACCATTTGAAGAGAAGATGGACCGACTGACAACAGAACTATCAGAACTTTTTATTAAATCCCATAAATTAGAAGATGAGATTAGAGAAAGATTGGGGGAGATTGGGTTTGAAATATAAGGAGGTAAATTTAGGTGAACTTGTTAGCTTTGTTTCAAAAGGTATTCCACCAAAATATATTGAGACTAAATCCGATAATACTATCGTTGTACTTAATCAAAGGACGAATAGAAATTTTCAAATTGACTACTCTTTGTCACGGTTAAATGATTTATTGAAGAAAAAAGTACCTACAAATAAAATACTAATAGATTATGATATTTTAATAAATTCTACAGGCGTTGGAACAGCAGGACGAGTTGCTCAATTAGTAAAAGTACCTGAATTGACTACTGTAGATGGACATATGATAATTGTTAGACCAGATGAAGAGAAAATAGATCCTTTGTACTTAGGTTATGCTCTTAAAGCACAACAAGTAAAAATTGAAGGATTACAAGAAGGATCAACTGGGCAGACTGAGTTAAATCGACAACGATTATTGAATGATATTATTATAAAATTTCCTGAATCAAGAAAATTACAACAAGATATTTCAAGACTATTTTTTTCACTTGATGAAAAGATTGAGAATAATAAAAAGATAAATCATCATTTAGTGGCTTAGTTTACTGATATTTCACCAGATAAAAGTTTTGGGAGAAGAGCTTTTTGTAATGTTATTAATTTTCTATTTTCGTTGGCATTTTTAGCAATTTGATGCATGACTGGTGCTATAGTACTTTCGAATTTAGTAATCATTTCTGTTTTTGGAAGTAGTATTGGTAATGTTTTTACCTCAGTTTGATTCAATCCAGGTTGAGCAGCTTTACTAGAAGCACGAGAAAATAAGGCTTGTTTGTTTTTATCTTGCAGAAGTAAGAAATATAAGAAAAATGAACTTGGAGCTAACTCGTTTGGCCTTAATATAAAAATGTGTTCATTAATAGCACATTGTGCATGTGGAAAGTCGTCCAAAGCCATTGAAACTTTCCCTGTATATGCACCATCTTTATACAGTAAAACATCCCCAGAGTGTACAATACCACGTTTAAGTTTTTGGAAATATTCTAAACTTATATACTTTTCTTTAGTGTAGTCATATTGGCCAAAACGCTCAATATTTTCTGCACCAATACTTGGTATACCGTCGGCTTCAGCTCCTCCTTTGGGACGTGAGCCACTTTCTAGAGTGCTTATAATATCGCCAAGTTGAGCAGAGGAACCATCATAGTAGATTTCTTCAAAAAGTTCTTGACCAATCTGCTCTAAATGATGATTTATCTTTTTAAGCTGCCCATAGAGTATAATAAAAACGAAAGGTAGGTAACTTATGAAAGATAAATTAATCACGCAAATTACAACAGTTATGGCCAAGCATTTAAGTGCTCAACAATTAAAAAATCTGCAAAAGGTACTAACGGCAGCTTTTGTCAATGTAGAAGTTGCAGAGATTAAATCAGCTAATGAACAAAAGAGCAATAGTAAATTACTTGAGCTATTTATTTCAGCCAAGCGGATTGAAGGCTGTAGTGAGAAGTCTTTGAAATACTATAAGATGGTCATTGAAAATATGTTTGTTAGTCTCAAAACGTCCATAAGAGATTTAACTACCAGTGATTTGCGAACCTATCTTGCGCGTTACCAGCAGGAGCGGAAATCAAGCAAGGTGACGATTGACAACATGCGTCGGATCTTTAGTAGCTTTTTTGGATGGTTGGAAGACGAGGACTATATTTTAAAGAGTCCTGTTCGTCGGATTCACAAGATAAAGACAGATAAAACAATCAAAGAGACTTTTTCTGACGAAGGGCTGGAGCTTCTAAGAGATGCTTGCGATGAGATTCGTGATTTGGCCATGATTGATTTATTGGCTTCAACTGGAATGCGGGTAGGCGAACTAGTGAGATTGAATAGAGAGGATATTAATTTTTATGAAAGAGAATGTCTTGTCTTTGGTAAAGGGAATAGTGAGCGAATCGTCTACTTCGACGCTAGAACAAAGATTCACCTGATAAACTACTTGGACAGTCGTCAGGATGATAATCCAGCTTTGTTCGTTTCCTTGTCATCTCCACATGATAGATTGCTAATCGGAGGGGTAGAAACAAGATTGAGACAAATCGGTGAAAAAGCGGACTTAAATAAAGTCCATCCGCATAAATTTAGACGGACACTGGCGACACGCGCCATAGATAAGGGCATGCCCATCGAACAAGTCCAGCACTTGCTTGGTCATGTCAAGATAGATACAACCATGCACTATGCCATGGTTAACCAAGCGAATGTCAAAAATTCGCATAGAAAATATATAGGGTGAGGAGAAGCAGAAATTGAATAATTGGAAGAAAGTGAAACTTTCGGATATTATAGAATTTAATCCCCGAGAAACTTTGTCAAAGGGAGCTATTGCTAAAAAAATAGCGATGGAAAAATTAGAACCTTTTACGCGCGATATTCCCGAGTTTGAGTATTTTGAATTTAGAGGTGGTACCAAATTCAGAAATGGGGATACTTTAATGGCTCGTATTACACCAAGTCTTGAAAATGGGAAAACGTCTAAGGTAAATTTATTAGACAAAGATGAAGTAGGGTTTGGGTCTACTGAGTTTATTGTTGTAAGAGCCAAAGAAAATATTAGTGATGAAAATTTCGTTTATTATTTGATGATTGCTCCAAATATCAGAGAAGTTGCTATTAAATCAATGGTAGGAACGTCAGGAAGACAAAGAGTTCAGCTAGATGTTGTCAAAAATCACGAAATTCTATGTCCTCCGTTAAAAGAACAAATTAGAATTGGTAAAATTCTTAAATCGCTAGATGATAAAATTGAGAATAATAAAAAGATAAATCATCATTTAGAGCAGATGGCACAAGCTATTTTTAAATCTTGGTTTGTTGATTTTGAACCGTTTGGTGGAATACTGCCTACAACATGGAGAGAAATAACATTCTTAGATGTAGCTAAACTCAATTATGGAAAAAATTTACCAACTAAGAACTTACTTTCAAAAGGATATCGTGTCTTTGGGGGGAATGGGCCAATTGGCTATTTCACAGAATTTCTTTATCAAAAAGAACGAATATTAATCTCGTGCCGAGGTGCTGCTTCAGGCACTGTCAGGTTATCCCGTCCATTTTCATTTATAACAAATAACTCATTAATAGTGAATGAAAAAAAAGATGTGTACTTTGCATACTTGAAACAATGGTGCCTAAATCGCCAATTTTTTGATGTTGTTACAGGATCTGCTCAACCTCAAGTTACAATAGATTCATTTAAAAATCTACCTATCATACTTCCAGATACCAATGTACTAGAAGATTTTTCAAAAATTATGTTTCCAATTTATTCACAAATAGAGATTAATATGGAGAAAAACGAAAAGTTAATTAACTTTCGAGATACTCTACTACCAAAACTCTTGTCAGGAGAGATTTCAGTAAATCAAGCCAGTAAATGATGATTTAGCGTACAAAATGAAAAAGGTAGTATAAAATTGAAAGTTATAATTGATTTAGGAAATATTTGGGAAGCACTTTCAGCAATTGGTACGATTGGTGCAGTTGTTGTTTCATTGTATCTTTCTCGTAAAGATTCGATAAATAAAATACGGGTAAGTACACAAGTAATCATTCCAGTAGGTTCTTTGGATAAAAAAATTTATACTAATGTAACGATTACTAATGTTGGGAGACAGGAAGTAATCATTACTCAGATCGGAGTTACTCATTCAAGATATGCAAAAAAGAGATTTGCCTTTATAACAAACATGGGGGTTTTTAATAATACGCTGCCTAGTTATTTAAAAACTGGTGAGTTTGCTGATTTTGGATGTATTCAAGAAAACTTGAGACAACAGTTTATTAATAAGCATTTAAGTGGAAAAAAAGCTTATGGCTATGCTATTGATTCCCTAGGGAAAATATATTTTTCAAAAAAGTTTGTATTATTTGATGAATAGTGTAAGTTTAGTATACTATTTATAGAATGGAGTTTAATTTATGGGATTCACTGAGGACAACTACGAACACGCGGTCATTGAACTTTTTCGTGATAGTTTGGGCTATTCATATGTTTATGGTCCAGATGTAGAGCGTGATTATAGAACACCTTTATATTTGGAAGAGCTTTATTCTGCTTTAGAAAGGATCAATGCTAAGCTACCGACTGTTGCAATTCAAGAGGCAATTGAAAAGTTACAGCGTTTTGAAACAGGTTCCTTGCTTCAAAAAAATAAGATTTTTACAAATTATCTTCAAAACGGTATAGAAGTTTCCTATTTTCATCAAGGAAGAAAACAATCTAATCTCGTTTATTTAGTTGATTTCGATAATGTAAATAATAATTCTTTTACTGTAATTAATCAATGGACAATTGTAGAGAAGAGTAATAAACGTCCTGATATTATAGTGTTTTTGAATGGTTTGCCAGTAGTTGTTTTTGAGTTGAAAAGTCCTTCTCGCCAAGAAACAGATGCTTCTGATGCTTACCGTCAGCTTAAAACATATCAGAAAGAAATTCCAAATTTATTTAACTATAATGCTTTTTGCGTAATGACGGATCTAGCCACTTCAAAGGCGGGGACAATTACTGCTGGTGAAGACCGCTTTATGGAGTGGAAGACCACTGATGGTAGTTTTGAAGATACTCAGTATGCTAATTTTACCACGTTCATTGAAGGTATTTTTGATAAGACTAGATTTTTGGATATTTTAAGGAATTTTATCTGCTTTTCTGAGGATGCTAAGATTTTAGCGGCTTATCATCAGTATTTTGCAGTGAATAAGGCTGCAGTATCTACTTTGAAGGCAACTAAAAGCGATGGACGGGGAGGTGTTTTCTGGCATACGCAAGGGAGTGGGAAATCTCTATCCATGGTTTTCTATGCTCATCTGCTGCAGAAAGTTTTAGACTCGCCAACTATTGTCGTTTTGACTGATCGAAATGATTTGGACGAACAGTTATATGGACAGTTTTCCAAATGCCAAGATTTTCTGAGACAGACACCGATTCGGGCAGAGAGCCGTTTGCATCTGAAAGAACTATTGACTGGTCGCCAAGCCAATGGCATTATATTTACAACTATGCAGAAGTTTTCAGAGTCAGAAGAGGCGCTTTCTGATAGAAGAAACATTGTTGTCATGGCAGATGAGGCTCATCGTGGTCAGTATGGACTTGAAGAAAAGATTAAAATTACCAAAGGAAAAGATGGAGAAAGCGAAGCGAAACTAGTCGTCGGAGCAGCCAGACTGATTAGAGATAGCTTGCCTAATGCGACTTATATTGGATTTACTGGAACTCCTATTTCTACTAAAGATAAGTCTACAACAGAGGTTTTTGGTAATTACATTGACGTTTACGATATGACACAGGCGGTTGAAGATGGCGCCACTCGGCCTGTCTATTATGAAAGTCGCGTCATGCATTTAAAACTAGATGAAAGTATCTTGCGTTTGATTGACACAGAGTATGACTTGATGGCACAAAGCGCTGAATCACATGCGATTGATAGAAGCAAGAAGGAATTGGGTCGTCTTGATAGTATTTTAGGGGCCGATCAAACTATTAGTGCCTTGTGTGAAGATATCATTACCCATTATGAAGAAAATCGTGCGCAGGAATTAACTGGAAAAGCAATGATTGTTGCTTATTCTCGTCCGATTGCGATGAAAATTTATCGTACCTTACTTGAAAAGCGTCCGAATTGGACAGAAAAAATTGGAGTTGTCATGACTTCTAGTAATAATGATCCGGAAGAATGGCATGATATAGTAGGGAATAAGCGACATAAAGAAGAGATGGCTAAAAGGTTTAAAGACAATGAAAACCCATTTAAGATTGCTATCGTCGTTGATATGTGGCTGACTGGATTTGATGTTCCTAGCCTTGCAACTATGTATGTATATAAGCCAATGCAAGGTCATAATCTTATGCAGGCAATCGCTCGTGTTAACCGTGTATACAAAAATAAAGAGGGTGGACTTGTAGTTGATTATATCGGTATTGCAAGTGCTTTAAAGCAAGCCATGAACGATTATACAAATCGAGACAAAGGTAACTTTGGGGACACTGATATAGCTAAGACAGCTTTACCAAAGTTTGTTGAAAAACTAGAGGTCTGTCGTGATTTGTTTTATGGGTTTGACTATTCAGAATTCATGTTCTCTAAATCAAGTGATTTAATCAGAGCTAAAACAATTAGTGGTGGGGTAAACTTCTTGTCAAGTGTAGACAAGGAGAAGAAGAAAGAGCTCTTCATCAGAGAATCGTTACTCTTACGCCAAGCGTTATCACTTTGTCGTTCTTTGCTTACTCCTGAGCAACGTTTTGAAGCAGCTTATTTTGAAGCAGTCAGAACATTACTGACACGAATAACTGGGGAGGGTAAAAAGCTTTCTCTGAAAGATATTAATAATCGTATCAATGAGTTACTAAAAGCTTCTATCAAGAGTGAAGGTGTCATTAATTTATTCTCAGATATTGATACAGGATTTTCGTTATTTGATCCTAAATTTTTAGACGAAATTTCTAAAATGAAGGAAAAAAACATAGCGGTAGAACTCTTAAAAAAATTATTACAAGAGCAGATTACCTTATATCAAAGAACAAATTTAGTCAAATCCGAAAAGTTCTCTGAAATTCTTTCGCGAGCGATGAGAGCATATCTGAATGGTATGCTTTCGAATGAAGAAGTTATTGCTGAATTAATGCAAATGGCCAAAGAAATGGCGAAAGCTCACGAAGAGGGGGATTCTTTAGGTCTTACCGATGAAGAATTAGCTTTCTATGATGCTTTGACGCAACCACAAGCAGTCAAAGATTTTTATGAAAATGATGAGCTTGTTGCAATGACTCATGAATTAACGGAGACATTGCGCAAAAGCAGAACTATTGATTGGCAGAAAAAACATTCTGCGCGTGCTCGTATGCGCATGCTTGTTAAACGGCTCCTTAGGAAATACAAATATCCACCGGAGGGTGTCGAAGATGCCATTGTGACTGTTATCAAGCAATGTGAAATGTGGACGGATAACCCTTATAATAATTATGAATCGTATTCGTTTTCTGACCAACTGATGGCTGCTGAAAGTAGTGTAGAATTTGAATCGAAATAAAATTTGACCGGTTATGCCAGTGGCCTTGATAAAAAAGCCTTTTTGTTGAAACTAGAGGTGGGGGAGAAAACGGAATAAATCTTTTTGCTTACAGCAATAAACTAAAAACCCCTTTGTCAGCTACTGTGAGTGACAAAGGGGTTTTTCATTAGTCGATATGCCACTGTGTGGTCAGCCAGTCGGCAAAGGCAGCATAGCGCTCTTTGAGGGCTTCATGATGACCGTAAGGGTCAAAGACGGAGCAAGTGGTAAGAATTTTTTTCTGAATCAAGTGATGAATTTCTACAGCATAAAAAGGAGCTTTGGAAAGTCGATTTGAGTGATTCGCGCCTTCAGTCTTTCCATTCTGCAAATAGACTAGACAGTCCTTGTTTTTCAAGTCCTGTGTCCGGCAAAAGTCGATAAAACCTGGGTACCAAAAGGAACCGCAGATAGAAAAAACACAGGGAACTTCGCAGACACTATAGAGACTGTAAATAGCTGCTAGTCCACCGAGAGTAGCCACCATAGGCAATTCTCTTGTCATTCAGTAGGTAGTGCTGTCTGATTTCTGCTAATATACCGTTGAATAGTTTCTGGTGGTAGCTATCTGCTCCGCCGCCAAAATCAGGATTGCCAGGCTTTAGAGCATTGGCTTTCCAGGGTGTATAATCGTCCAGCCTGTTGTTTGATATCAGTCCGATCAAGATTACCGATGAAGAAAGCCTGCTCAGGTAGTTTATCAGGCCATCATTTAGCAAGATTGCTGGATAAGGTCGTGATTTGTCATAATCTTGGGGCAGGGCAATTTTGACAGTGATACCTTCCCAGACAAAGGTCTTATTTATTGACAAAGTCATTGATTTTCTCGAGTGAGTCAATTACAGCAGGACCATAATCCATGAACTCATCAAAGGAGATGGTCATGATTTTCTGATTTTTGATCGCTGGAACATCTTCCAGAACAGGATTAGCTTTCATTAGATCAACTGCTTGCTCATCCATGGACTTGTTGCGGTCGCTGGTTACGTAGATGATGACTTCAGGATCCATAGAGACCAGATTTTCCAAGGTCAAGTCAGAGGTTCCGGTCGCTACATTGGTATAGCCGAGCTAGTTAAGCAGACTCTCCTGCAGGGCAGATTTATAAGCACCAAAAGTCTCATCGTTGTAAGCACACATGATGAGCGCTTTTTTCTTTTCCCCTTGACTAGCCTTATTGGTTTTCTTGACACTGTCAATTCTTGCCTGCAGCTAGTTGGCATACTGATTGGCCTTATCTTGGACATTAAAAATGGTTCCTATATTCTTGACATCTTCAACGATATTGCCTAGGTCTTGCTTGGTATTGGACAGGGAAGCCTTCTGTGTATAGACAGGGATTTTGTTTTCATTCCAGGCACTGACTGTCCCCAGAGATTTCTCGGAAAACATCATGTTTCGGCCAAGAAGAGCATCTGGCTCATAGGATAGCACAGTTTCCTGTGATACGGTTTTCTTGTCGCCGACTTGCGGAATGGTGGCAATATCAGCCTTGTATTTATCTGTGACATCGTTGTCTGGATTGAGCATACCGGCGATCTTGTCTTTCAATCCTAGTTCAATCAAGATTTCGGTCGTCGAAAGGTTGTTGGTGATGACCTTTTCCGGTGCCTTTTCAAAGACCTGATCAATCTCCTTGCCTTCTGCATCGTAAGTTTTGATTGTCACTGGATATTTTGTCTCTGCTGTGCTCTTTTTCGCGCTTTCTGTTTTGGAGGAAGATTGTGAAGTTGAGCTTTCTTTTGTACTTTCCTTAGATGAAGAATTGCAGGCTGCCATTGTCAGTGCAGCAGTTGCGACGAGTAAGATACTGAGTGTTTTTTTCATATTGCCTTCCTTTCTTAGGCTTGGAGATTGTATAGATAAAGCTGAGAGCAGGCTCTTATAGATACTGAATCATGGCCTGTCGATCCTTGGTCCAGATCACTTTGCTTTGAATACCGTAAACGGATTGCAGTGAATCATGGGTGATGACCTCCTTTGGAGTGTCTTGGTATGCAATCTCACCTCCTTTCATGAGGTACTAATAGTCTGAATACCGACAAGCCAGTTGGATATCATGTAAAACAGCTAAAACATTGATGTTCAGGTCTTTGACGATACGTAGCATATCCAGCTGGTATTTGATATCCAGATGATTGGTCGGCTCGTCTTGGAGCAGTAGACTTGGCTGCTGAGCCAAAGCACGTGTCAGCAAGACTCTTTGCTTCTCACCACCAGATAGGGAGAGATAGGTTCGCTCTCCCTTATCCAGCATATCCACCTGTCTCAAGGCATGACGGACAAGGGCATAGTCTTTTTCGCTCTCTTTTTGAAAAAGGGACAGGTGTGGCGTCCTGCCCAGCATGACGATTTCTTGGACGGTGCAGTCAAACTGAAGATGGTTAAACTGAGTTACAACGGCTATTTTCTGGGCAGCTTTTTTTATGCTGACCTGTTCAAGCTGCTTTTCGTCTAGATAAATGTCCCCGCTGTCAGGTTTGATTTGGCGGTAGATGTTTTTGAGCAGACTAGTTTGCCACTTCCATTGGGTCCTAAAATGGTGTGAAAATGATTTCCCTCGATCGTGAGTGAAATCCCTTTTAAGATTTCTTTTTGGCTGACAGCATAGTGGATATTTTGGCAAGTTAGATCCATATCAGCTACTTACCTCCTTTCGGTTTTTGGCTACAATGTAGATAAAGAAGGGTGCACCGACCAAAGCGGTGAAGATTCCAATCGGCAGCTCGGTATTTTTGACCAAAATTCGAGCCAAAACATCTGCCCAGACAAGAAAGAGAGAGCTGAGCAGGGTAGCGATAGGAAAGAGTCTTTTGTAGTTGGTACTAGCTAATCTACGAGCAATGTGCGGAGTGATTAGTCCGACAAAGCCGATAATGCCGCAGCAGGCAACCAGCACCGCAGTCATTATAGCGACAACTGTGATATAAAGGAACCAGTAAAAATGCAGAGTTAGCCCCAGTGTCAAAGCTGCTTCGTCCCCCATCATCATAGTATTGAAAATACGATACTGGGAACAGAAAAACAAAAAGAAGAGACCAATAACAAGAGCCGGCAAGGCAAGATCTGACCAAGAAGTTCCGGCTAGTGAGCCCATGGTCCAGAACTTGATTGTCATAAGGCTGTCAGCATTAGCACCGACAGAAATGATAAAGTTGGAAAAGGCGATAAAAAGGACCACTGCCGATGCCAGAATGGCTCCTATAAAGGCACCTGTGCCAGTAATGGATTTGAGTCCTAAGATAATGCTCAGTGTGGATCCGAAGGTTGCACCCGTTGAAATTCCTAGGATATAAGGCTCTTCGATAGGATTATTGACAGTAGATTGCATGACGCTGCCACAGACAGAAAGGCCAGCACCAGCTAGAATTCCCAAGATCACTCTTGGAACCCGCATGTTCCAAACAATAGCTATTGTAGAGGGCGATAGTTTGTCTGTGCCAAGGGAAAAGCCAAGCTTGCTGAAAATAATCTGGTAAGTATCTTGTATGTCAATAGTAACTGAACCCAAAGAAACAGCTAAAAAGAGGGAATAAGCCAGAAAAATGGTGAGAAGCAAAATCAGACAGTTCTCCTAATTTTAAGACGGAATTCGGTCATCTAGAAGGGGATACAATTGTGGGATAAAACACAAAAGTGCAGTCATTACCTTAGTAGAACGCCTCTCAAAAGCCATCATCACATTGAAAACCAATGGACGGAAAGCAAGTGATAGTGAGGCCTCCATCAATCAATGGTTGTCTCAAGTTCCCAGTCATCTCTTTAAGTCGATAACGTTTGATTGTGGGAAAGAATTTTCTAATTGGAAATCTATTTCGAATGTACATGACATTGATATTTTCTTTGCGGATCCAGGATGTCCTGGTCAACGAGATCTCAATGAACATTCTAATGGCTTATTAAGACGAAATGGATTACCGAAACAAATGGATTTTACTAATATTTCTCAAAATTATTTATCAGCTATAGCTGATAAAAGAAATAGAATTCCTAGAAAATCATTGAATTATCAATCACCCTACCAAGTTTTTCTGAGTTACTTGAAAAGTCTAGCTTAATTTGACAATTTAGGAAATAAAAAAGTCAGCTATTTGAGCTGACTTTTTGCTTGTCTCTATGTTTAATCAAAATAAAGTAAATCTTTGCTGGTACTTGTAAAGAGGTCAAAGCCATCCTTGGTAACAACACCGCAGTCTTCGATACGGACACCGACTTTACCAGGGATATAGATACCTGGTTCAACAGAGAAGCACATGCCTTCTTCGATGACCATGTCGTTTCCTTCCATGATAGATGGGAATTCGTGGACATCCATACCGATACCGTGACCGAGACGGTGGTTGAAGTACTCGCCGTAACCAGCTTTTTCGATGACCTCACGGGCAGCGCAGTCTACTTCATGGGCGGTCACACCTGGCTTGATAAAGTCAAGAGCAGCTTGTTGGGCTTCAAGAGTCAAGTTGTAAATGTCTTTCTTGAATTGGTCTGGTTTACCAACAGCGACTGTACGAGTCATATCTGACGCATAGCCGTTGACTAGAACGCCCAGGTCAAAGAGGAGAAGAGCATCATTTTCAACCTTGTTAGCTGCTGGAATACCGTGTGGATTTGCAGCATTATCACCAGTCAAGACCATAGTATCAAAGCTCATTTCATAGCCTTCACGTTTCATAGCAAAGTCGATTTGGGCGATGATATCTGTCTCAGTCTTATCAAGAGAAATATTGTCAAAACCAACATGAACAGCCTTGTCAGCATAGAGACCTGCAACCATCATTTTTTGCACTTCATCAGCTGATTTGATGAGGCGCATGCGTTGGATACGAGGAGTGAGGTTTTCAAACTCAGCATTTTCAAAGACTGTTTTCAAGCCATGGTATTTGGTCAAGATAAGATTGTCAAACTCAACAGCGACACGTTTGAAGTCAAGCTGTGGAAGAGCATGCTTCATTTTTTGCCATGGGTTTTCAGAATCCACATAGCCCACAACTGGGAAGGAAACAGTGCTGCTTGCACGTTCCACTTCAAGGGCTGGGACAAAGAGGAGAGGTTCCTGATCTGCTAGAACAAAAAGGAACATTTGGCGTTCATGAGGATCACTGTAAAAGCCAGTGAGGTAATTGATTGTGACGGGGTCAGATACGACAGCGACGTCTAGTTTTTCTGATTCAAGATATGTTACGATTTGTTGTAATTTAGACATATGCTACCTTCTTTCTACCCCTCTATTTTGGCAAAAAAAGAGAGAAAATGCAAGGGAGAAGGGTAAAAGAACAGACAAAAAGAACTCCGACAAGATAACGGAGTTCTTTGATATAATTTCCCTTTGTTTAAGAAAAGTCAGCCTTGCTTTTCACGTCGCTGTATTCTTCAGCGATTTCTTGGCTGAGAATGTCCTCATAGGCAGGGAGTTGGATGTCCTGACCATATTTTTTCTTGAGGGCAGTGGTAACAAGGCGATAAGCTAGATTGGCATTGCGAGATAGGATAGGTCCGTGGAAGTAGGAACCAAAGACATTCTTGTAATGAACCCCTTCTCCGACTTTTTCTTCGTTATTTCCATTTCCATATACCACCTGTCCCAGTGGTTTTTGATCGTCTGAGAGGAAGGTACGGCCCTGGTGATTTTCAAAGCCATAGTAGGTTTCATCGAAGTCTTCATTGTGAATCTTGATATCGCCGATAAAGCGATTATTGGTCTGGTTAAGGGTATAGTGACCCATAACTCCTAGCCCTTCAATACGTTTTCCTGAAGCTTCAATATAATATTGCCCCAAGAGTTGGAAACCACCACAGATAGCAAGGACAACACCGTCGTTTTGAATGTAGTTTTCAATGCTCTCTTTTTTAGCAGGTAAATCACTAGCAATGATACTTTGTTCAAAGTCTTGACCACCACCGAAAAAGGCGATATCATAGTAATTTTCATCAAAATCATCATGGAGAGAAACGATGTCAACGGTCACATGGGCTCCCAGTTTTTCAGCCACATACTTGAGCATGAGGATGTTTCCATTGTCCCCGTAGGTATTCATAAGATTTCCGTAGAGGTGGGCAATGTTGAGCTGATAAGGGTAATTGCCAGCTTTTGAGGAAAGTGAAGTATAAACCATTAGTTCATCTCCTTTCTAACAATCTGACGATTAGCCAGCAGTTCGCGGAATTCAAGCATAGCAGTATAGGTAGCCAGAATATAAGCATGCTTGCAGTCTTGGTTCTCAATGGTCTTAAGAACTTGTTCCAGATCATTTGTCTCAGTGATTTTCTCAGCTGGATAGCCTGTTACTCGTAGACGACGAGCAATTTCAGAATGACGAACACCACCAGCGTTGATTTCTGGAATGTCCATGTCCTTGATTTGTTCAAAGTCAGCATCCCAAATCCAGCTGGTATCGATACCGTCTGCATAGTTGGCATTAAGAAGAACAGATAGACTAAATGGATAAGGTGCTAGTTTAATCATCTCGATAGCCTGAGTTGCACCGACTGGATTCTTGATGAGGACAAGGGTACATTCCTTGTCACCAATTTGGAAGGTTTCCTGACGACCAAAGACAGCACGGCTCTTGTCAAATCCCTGCTTGATGAGTTGGGAATCTGCACCAAGGAAACGGGCGATGGCAACAGCAGCTAGGGCATTGTAGATATTGTAGAGCCCACCGATTTGAATACCGTATTCTTGTCCATCAATGACAAAGCGAGAGCGATTGTTGGTCAACTCAACCAGTTCTGTCAAGCGATAGTCGAGATCAGGACGTTTACATCCACACCCTTCACAGATATAGGCGCCCAAGTTTGCATAGGTATTATGCTCATATTTGAGGATGCCTTGACAGTCAGGGCAGAGAATCCCTTCGGTATTGTAGTGAGCCAGCTGGGCTGGACCTTTTTCCAAGTCAAAACCAAAATACTGTACAGGATTTGGAATAGTTGGCTTGTAGAAAAGTGGACTGTCACCATTGAGGAGAACAGTAGCCGTAGGAACCTTACGGATGGCATCCAAAATCATCTTATAAGTTGTGTAAATCTCACCGTAGCGGTCCATCTGGTCACGGAAGATATTCGTGATGACAAAAAGGCTTGGCTGGATATAGTCACAGATACGAGATAGACTGGCCTCATCGATTTCTAGAACGGCAATATTTTTCCCAGTTTTAGAAGATTTGGCTGTTAAGAAGGTTGTCGCAATTCCTGTAATCATGTTGGCACCGCTTGGGTTGGTCAGAACTTGACCATAAACTTCTTTTAAAATGCCGACAGTGAGGGCAGTTGTCAGGGTTTTTCCATTGGTTCCAGTGACCACGACAATCTCGTAGTTCTTAGCAAGGTTTTGTAAAATATCTTTATCAAATTGAAGGGCAAGTCTACCTGGGAGCGTACTTCCACGGCCAAGACGGCTCAAGATGAAGTGAGAAGAACGCCCAGCTAGGAGGCCCAAAGTAGTTTTTAATTTCATGTTTCTATTATATCATAAAAGAGGGAAAAGACGGATTTGGTGTTTCGCAGAAGTAAAAACAGCCCAGAGAGGGCTGTTCAATACGATTAAATCTCAACTTAAATCGCAAACAAGTCATTCAAGTTCTCAGCCAAGGTTGGGTGAGTGAAGATTTGTTTTGTGAAGTAAGTGTAAGGAATCTTGTTGTCCATGGCAACAGTGATGATGTTGATGATTTCTTGAGAACCTTCTGAGAAGATGCTTGCTCCAAGAATTTCTTTTGTTTCAGTATTGACAACAGCTTTGAAGGCACCACGAAGGTCTCCATTTACATGGCCGCGAGGCATTGCTGCAACAGGGATTTCCTTGACAGCGTATGGAAGTTTCAAATCAGCTGCTTGGCTTTCAGTCAAACCAACTTGTGAAAGTGCAGGTGTGATGAACATAGTATTTGGTACATTGAGACGGTCTTCAAGTGTGTAGCTGCCATCTCCAGCAAGGTAGCTGTAAACAACACGGAAGTCATCAAGTGAAATGTAAGTAAATTGAAGGCCACCGTTGACATCTCCAACTGCAAAGACACCAGGAACGTTTGTTTGACAATGTTTGTCTACTTTAATAGCGCCACGTTCAGTAAGTTCAATATCTGTATTTTCAAGTTGAAGTGGTTCTACGTTTGGTTTACGTCCAGTTGCGTAGAGAAGAGCATCGAAACGGTAAGTTTCGTTTTCAGTTACGACAAGGACTTGATCGCCGTCGTTTTTGATTTCAGTAGTACGGATGTTTTGAAGCAATTCAATACCGTCTTCTTCCATGTATTGTTTAGCAAGAGCTGCGATGGAAGGTTCTGCACGAGGTAGGAAAGTATCCAAGGCATCTAGGACTGTAACCTTGCTTCCAAGTTTGTTGTAAAGGCCAGCAAATTCAAGACCGATGTTTCCGCCACCAAGGACACCAAGTTTTTCAGGCAATTTGTCCAAGTTTTGGATACCTGTTGAGTCAAAGACGTTTTTGCTTGTAGCAAGTCCTGGAATTGGCAAGACGTTTGAAATAGCACCAGTGTTGATGACGATAGTTTCAGCAGTCAATTCTTGTTTTTCATCACCAGCTTGGATTTCGATGACTTTATTTGAAAGGAAGTGAGCTTCCGCATCAAAAATATCGACACCTGTACCCGCAACAGTTGCATAGTTTTTACCGTTGAGGCGACCTGTGATAGTATTTTTTGTAGCAATGACTTCTTCAAAAGACAAGTCTTTCTCAGCAGCAACCAGCAAAGTTTTAGTTGGGATACAACCAATGTTGATACAAGTTCCACCGTACATAGCTTTGCTACGTTCAACGAGGGCAACTTTTTTGCCAGCTGAAGCCAATTTACCAGCTAGTGTTTTACCAGCTTTACCAAATCCGATAACGATTAAATCATAAGTTAACATTTAGAGTTCCTCCTATTCGCATTTCATTCTAGCACAAGAAAAAAACTTTTGCACAATTCTGCTACGCTTTAAAAAAGTTTATGAAATAGTTGAAATTTTAGTCTCATTTTCTTAAAAAAATCGTTTACATGACTTTATCGACGGATTTAACTATCTTTTGCTCTGGTCTTGTGTTATACTAGATAGGTTGCAGAGAAAACAGTACTTTTCTTTTGTGGAAAAGAAGCAACACGATTTTATATCCAGTATATGAAAATACGTCATAAAAAGAAAAGTATAAACTAAGCCCTATAGGGTGGCTTCGCACCACCTTTAGAAAGAAGAAAAACGTGAAATTTAATGAACTAAACTTGTCTGCTGATTTGCTAGCAGAGATTGAAAAAGCTGGTTTTGTAGAAGCTAGTCCGATCCAAGAACAAACTATTCCTTTGGCACTTGAAGGTAAGGATGTTATCGGTCAAGCTCAGACTGGTACAGGAAAAACTGCAGCCTTTGGTTTGCCAACCCTTGAAAAAATCCGTACAGAAGAAGCGACCATTCAAGCCTTGGTCATCGCTCCAACTCGTGAATTAGCTGTCCAAAGTCAAGAAGAACTCTTCCGCTTTGGTCGTAGCAAGGGAGTCAAAGTCCGTTCAGTATATGGCGGATCAAGCATTGAAAAACAAATTAAGGCTCTTAAATCTGGTGCCCATATCGTGGTGGGAACTCCAGGTCGCCTCTTGGACTTGATTAAACGCAAGGCCTTGAAATTACAAGATATTGAAACTCTCATCCTTGACGAAGCGGATGAAATGCTCAACATGGGCTTCCTTGAGGACATCGAAGCCATTATCTCGCGTGTCCCTGAAAGCCGTCAAACCTTACTTTTCTCAGCAACTATGCCAGATGCCATCAAACGTATCGGTGTTCAGTTTATGAAAGAACCTGAGCATGTGAAGATTGCGGCTAAGGAATTGACAACAGAATTGGTTGACCAATACTATATCCGAGTTAAAGAACAAGAAAAATTTGATACCATGACACGTCTTATGGATGTGGAACAACCAGAACTTGCTATTGTATTTGGTCGTACAAAACGTCGTGTGGATGAATTGACTCGTGGTCTGAAAATCCGTGGTTTCCGTGCAGAAGGAATTCATGGTGATTTGGACCAAAACAAACGTCTTCGTGTCCTTCGTGACTTTAAAAATGGCAATCTTGATGTTTTGGTTGCGACAGACGTTGCAGCGCGTGGGTTGGATATTTCAGGTGTGACCCATGTCTATAACTACGATATTCCACAAGATCCTGAAAGTTATGTTCACCGTATCGGTCGTACAGGTCGTGCTGGTAAGTCAGGTCAGTCTATTACTTTCGTATCACCAAATGAAATGGGCTACCTCCAAATCATTGAAAACTTGACCAAGAAACGCATGAAAGGTCTCAAACCTGCAAGTGCAGAAGAAGCCTTCCAAGCTAAAAAACACGTAGCTCTCAAGAAAATCGAACGTGATTTTGCAGATGAGACTATCCGTGCCAACTTTGAGAAATTTGGTAAGGATGCTCGTAAGCTGGCTGCCGAATTTACTCCAGAAGAATTGGCAATGTATATCTTGAGTCTGACTGTTCAAGACCCAGATAGTCTTCCTGAAGTGGAGATTGCACGTGAAAAACCATTGCCATTTAAACCATCAGGTAATGGATTCGGTGGTAAAGGTAAGGGAGGTCGTCGTGGAGATGACCGTCGTGATAATCGCCGTGGAGACAACCGTCGTGGTGGTCGTCGTGATGATTTCAAAAAAGGAAGTCGTGGCAACGATCGTTTTGATAAGGAAAAACGTTACCGTAAAGATAATAAAAAACCACGCAATACTTCAAGCGAAAAGCAAACAGGCTTTGTTATTCGTAACAAGGGCGATAAATAAGAAAAAGCGGTTCAAAATGAATCGCTTTTTTATATAAGGAGACCGAATGGAAAAGAAAGATAAATAAAATAGATATATTATCTTCTTATAATATTATGATACACAAAAATAGGGGGCTTGTCAATGGAAAAGAAGCAATTTAATTAAAAATATTCTTGTTTTTTCAAATTGCAATTAAATAAGCAATTTTCAGATAATAATTGAAAATTCAAGCTGTTTATGTTATAATGATAGCGATTATATTCGAGGTGAAAAATGGCACATTTATTAGAAAAAACTAGAAAAATTACTTCTATCCTGAAGCGCTCAGAGGAGCAGTTGCAGGAAGAGCTTCCCTACAATGCAATTACCCGTCAATTGGCAGATATCATTGACTGTAATGCTTGTATTGTTAATAGCAAGGGACGTCTCCTTGGCTATTTTATGCGTTATAAAACCAATACAGATCGCGTGGAGCAATTCTTCCAAACTAAGATTTTCCCGGATGACTATGTACAGGGCGCGAACATGATTTACGATACAGAAGCCAATCTGACAGTTGATCATGATTTGAGTATTTTCCCTGTGGAAAGTCGTGCTGATTTTCCTGATGGCTTGACGACTATTGCACCGATTCATGTGTCAGGGATTCGTTTAGGTTCTTTGATTATTTGGCGCAATGATAAGAAATTCGAAGATGAGGACTTGATCCTTGTTGAGATTGCCAGTACCGTTGTTGGGATTCAGCTCCTCAACTTCCAACGTGAAGAAGATGAGAAAAATATCCGCCGTCGTACTGCTGTTACCATGGCCGTCAATACCCTTTCTTACTCAGAACTCCGTGCTGTTTCAGCTATTTTAGGGGAATTAAACGGAAACGAAGGTCAGTTGACTGCGTCTGTGATTGCAGACCGTATCGGTATTACCCGTTCGGTGATTGTCAATGCCCTTCGTAAACTTGAGTCTGCTGGGATTATTGAAAGTCGCTCACTTGGAATGAAGGGAACCTACCTTAAGGTCTTGATTTCAGATATTTTTGAAGAAGTGAAGAAAAGAGATTACTAATGACTAAGGCTTTAATTTCGATTGATTATACAGAAGATTTTGTTGCTGATAGTGGAAAATTGACAGCAGGCGCTCCAGCTCAGGCGATTTCGAATGCCATCAGCAAGGTAACTCGATTGGCTTTTGAACGAGGAGATTACATTTTCTTTACTATCGATGCTCACGAAGAAAACGATTGTTTCCATCCAGAAAGCAAATTATTTCCTCCTCATAATTTGATTGGGACTAGTGGGCGAAATTTATACGGAGATTTGGGAACCTTTTATCAAGAGCATGGTTCAGACAGTCGTGTCTTTTGGATGGATAAACGTCATTACTCAGCATTTTCAGGGACTGACCTGGATATCCGCTTGAGAGAGCGTAGAATTTCTACAGTTATCTTAACAGGAGTCTTGACGGATATCTGTGTCCTGCATACAGCTATAGATGCCTATAATCTAGGATATGACATCGAGATTGTTAAACCAGCTGTTGCTTCCATCTGGCCTGAAAATCATCAATTTGCCCTTGGACATTTTAAAAATACACTTGGAGCTAAGTTAGTAGATGAAAATCTAAATGAAATTTCTGAGTAATTTGGTTGATGAAATGAAAAAAAATGAAAAAAAGTGTTGACAAGGATCCCAAAAGTTGATATACTAGTAAAGTAATCGACGCGGGGATGGCGGAATTGGCAGACGCGCAGGACTAAGGATCCTGTGACCGCTTTAGGTCGTGAGGGTTCAAGTCCCTCTCTCCGCATAGGATAAGAGCTAGCTTAGGCTAGCTCTTTTTTTATCTAATTTACGTAGAGCAAAAAATTTTTGCTCTTTTTTTGTATTTCATAAACATTTCATATTTGGATTTTATAATAGTCTTACAAATATGGAGGTGACAAATGAATCCAATCCAAAGAGCTTGGGCTTATGTCAGCAGAAAACGACTGAGAAGTTTTATTTTATTTTTGATTTTATTGGTCCTATTGGCTGGAATTTCAGCTTGTTTGACATTGATGAAGTCCAATAAAACAGTGGAAACCAATCTTTACAAATCACTCAACACCTCTTTTTCTATTAAGAAGATAGAAAATGGTCAAACCTTCAAGCTGTCGGAGCTAGTATCTGTAAGCAAGATTAAGGGACTGGAAAATGTTTCTCCTGAACTGGAGACGATTGCAAAATTAAAAGACAAGGAAGCAGTGAGTGGCGAGCAGAGCGTTGAACGTGATGATTTGTCAGCTGCAGACAAGAACCTGGTTAGCTTAACGGCTCTGGATGATTCATCTAAGGATGTAACCTTTACCAGTTCGGCTTTCAATCTAAAAGAAGGGCGACATCTTGAAAAAGGGGATTCGAAGAAAATCCTAATCCACGAAGAGTTGGCTAAGAAGAATGGTCTTTCGCTTCATGACAAGATTGGCTTGGATACCGGACAGGCCGAAGCTAGTAAAGGGCAAACAGTAGAGTTTGAGATTGTCGGAATTTTTTCTGGTAAAAAACAAGAGAAATTCACAGGCTTGTCTTCTGACTTCAGTGAAAACCAAGTCTTTACAGACTATGAAAGTAGCCAAACCCTTCTGGGAAATAGTGAACCGCAAGTCAGTGCAGCACGCTTCTATGTAGAAAATCCTAAGGAAATGGACGGACTCATGAAGCAGGTAGAAAACTTGGCCTTGGAAAGTCAAGGCTACCAAGTTGAGAAGGAAAACAAGGCCTTTGAACAAATCAAAGACTCAGTTGCAACCTTCCAAACCTTCCTCACCATCTTCCTTTATGGGATGTTGATAGCTGGAGCAGGGGCCTTAATTTTGGTCTTGTCTCTCTGGTTGAGAGAAAGGGTCTACGAAGTGGGGATTTTACTGGCACTTGGAAAAGGAAAGAGCTCGATTTTCCTACAGTTCTGTTTAGAGGTAGTTTTGGTATCTCTCGGAGCTTTGCTTCCATCCTTTATCGCTGGAAATGCCATTACATCCTATCTGCTCCAAACTGTCCTAGCCAGTGGGGATCAGGCAAGCTTACAAGATACACTAGCCAAAGCAAGCAGTTTATCAACCAGCATCTTATCTTTTGCAGAATCCTATGTTTTTCTAGTTCTGCTTAGTTGCATATCTGTAGCCCTTTGTTTCCTATTCTTATTTAGAAAATCGCCTAAAGAAATTTTATCATCTATTAGTTAAGAAGGAGAAATCATGACTTTATTACAATTACAAGATGTTACCTACCGTTATAAGAACACTGCTGAGGCAGTTTTATATCAGATCAATTATAATTTTGAACCCGGGAAATTTTACAGTATCATTGGTGAGTCAGGAGCGGGGAAATCCACACTCTTGTCCCTACTTGCTGGTCTAGATAGTCCTGTTGAAGGTTCGATTCTTTTCCAAGGAGAGGACATTCGTAAGAAGGGATATTCCTACCATCGTATGCACCATATTTCCTTGGTCTTTCAAAATTATAACTTGATAGATTATCTTTCTCCGCTGGAAAATATCCGCTTGGTCAACAAAAAGGCAAGCAAGGATACACTTCTTGAACTTGGTTTGGATGAAAGTCAGATCAAGCGGAATGTTCTCCAGTTATCAGGTGGTCAACAGCAACGTGTTGCCATAGCTCGTAGTCTGGTATCAGAAGCTCCAGTTATTCTAGCTGATGAGCCAACGGGAAATCTGGACCCTAAAACTGCTGGAGATATTGTCGAACTGCTCAAATCACTTGCCGAGAAAACAGGTAAATGTGTCATCGTCGTCACCCACAGTAAAGAAGTGGCACAAGCGTCAGATATTACACTTGAATTGAAGGATAAGAAACTGACTGAAACTCGCAATACTACGAAATAATATGAGCTTTTTCTGTTATACTCTTCGAAAATCAAATTCAAACCACGTCATCGTCGCCTTACCGTACTCAAGTACAGCTTACGGCTAGCTTCCTAGTTTGCTTTTTGATTTTCATTGAGTATCAGAACTATAAAATAGAACAACATCTAGAAAGGGAACCTATGTTACACAATGCATTTGCCTATGTTACAAGGAAGTTTTTCAAATCGATTGTTATCTTCCTGATTATTCTCCTCATGGCGAGCTTGAGTTTGGTCGGCTTGTCGATCAAGGGAGCTACTGCCAAGGCTTCTCAGGAGACCTTTAAAAATATCACCAATAGCTTCTCCATGCAAATCAATCGTCGAGTCAATCAAGGAACGCCACGTGGTGCTGGGAATATTAAAGGTGAAGATATCAAAAAAATCACCGAAAACAAGGCCATCGAGTCTTATGTGAAACGCATCAACGCTATCGGAGATTTGACTGGCTATGAACTCATCGAAACGCCAGAAACCAAGAAAAATCTAACACCTGACCGTGCCAAACATTTTGGAAGTAGCTTGATGATTACAGGTGTCAATGACTCCTCTAAAGAAGACAAGTTTGTATCTGGCACATATAAGCTGGTCGAAGGTGAGCACCTAACAAATGATGACAAAGACAAGATTCTCATGCATAAGGACTTGGCAGCCAAACACGGCTGGAAAGTCGGGGATAAGGTCAAACTAGACTCCAATGTCTACGATGCAGACAATGAAAAAGGAGCCAAGGAAACAGTTGAAGTGACAATCAAGGGGCTCTTTGATGGTCATAATAAGTCAGCAGTAACCTACTCGCAAGAACTTTATGAAAATACAGCTATTACAGACATTCACACTGCTGCAAAACTTTATGGATACACAGAAGACACAGCTATTTATGGGGACGCAACCTTCTTTGTAACAGCGGATAAAAATTTGGATGATGTCATGAAAGAGTTGAATGGCATCAGTGGTATCAACTGGAAGAGCTACACACTGGTGAAGAGCTCCTCTAACTACCCAGCTCTTGAACAATCCATCTCTGGTATGTACAAGATGGCCAACCTCCTCTTCTGGGGTAGCTTGAGCTTCTCAGTTCTTCTCCTTGCCCTCTTGCTTAGTCTTTGGATCAACGCCCGTCGCAAGGAAGTGGGAATCCTTCTCTCTATCGGTCTCAAGCAGGCAAGTATCTTGGGCCAATTCATTACCGAATCTATCTTGATTGCCATCCCTGCTCTTGTTTCTGCTTACTTCCTAGCCAGTTACACAGCCCGTGCAATCGGGAATACTGTTCTTGCCAATGTGACTTCAGGTGTTGCCAAGCAAGCCAGCAAGGCTGCTCAAGCCTCTAACCTTGGTGGTGGTGCAGAAGTAGATGGATTTAGCAAGACCTTGTCGAGCCTAGACATTTCCATTCAGACATCAGACTTTATCATCGTCTTTGTCCTAGCCTTGGTTCTAGTGGTTCTCGTTATGGCGCTTGCTTCAAGCAATCTCCTCAGAAAACAACCAAAAGAGCTCTTGTTGGATGGTGAATAACAAACTTGCTACCTATTCTCCCCTAAATGGGGTATAATATAGGTAGCATTTTTATCTATTTCATCTTGATAAGGCCTCTTCCTTTCTGGATGAAACTTAGATGATTTACAAGAAATTTAAAGGAATATGAAACGTTTTTTCTATGAAAATTTTAATTGTAGAAGATGAAGAGATGATCCGTGAGGGGATCAGTGATTATTTGACAGATTGTGGCTATGAAACCATTGAGGCTGCAGATGGGCAAGAAGCCTTAGAAAAATTTTCCAGCTATGAAGTAGCCTTAGTTTTATTGGATATCCAAATGCCCAAGCTCAATGGCCTAGAAGTCCTAGCTGAGATTCGCAAAACCAGCCAAGTCCCTGTCTTGATGTTAACAGCCTTTCAGGATGAGGAATACAAGATGAGTGCCTTTGCCTCTCTGGCAGATGGCTATCTGGAAAAACCTTTCTCCCTTTCCCTCTTAAAAGTGAGGGTGGACGCGATTTTCAAGCGTTACTACGATACGGGACGAATCTTCTCCTATAAGGATACCCAAGTGGACTTTGAGAGCTACAGTGCAAGTCTAGCAGGAGAGGAAGTAGCCATCAATGCTAAAGAGTTGGAAATTTTGGACTATCTGGTGAAAAATGAAGGACGAGCCTTGACTCGTTCTCAGATTATCGATGCCGTCTGGAAGGCGACAGATGAGGTTCCCTTTGACCGTGTCATTGATGTTTATATCAAGGAATTACGGAAAAAACTAGACCTGGACTGCATCCTCACTGTGCGCAATGTTGGTTATAAATTGGAGCGAAAATGAAACGAACAGGTTTATTTACAAAGATATTTATCTACACCTTCTCGATTTTTAGTGTTCTAGTTATTTGCCTTCATTTAGCCATTTATTTTCTTTTTCCTTCGACTTATCTGAGTCATCGGCAGGAAAGCATTGGCCAGAAAGCGACAGCCATTGCCCAGTCCCTAGAAGGTAAGGATAGGCAGAGTATTGAGCAAGTGTTAGACCTATATTCCCAGACTAGTGATATCAAGGGGGCTGTCAAGGGCGAGATGACCGAGGACAAGTTAGAAGTCAAGGACAGTTTTCCTCTGGATACAGACCGCCAGACAACCTCCCTCTTTATCGAGGAGCGCGAGGTGACAACGCAGGACGGTGGTACCATGACTCTCCAGTTTCTAGCTTCCATGGATTTACAAAAGGAAGCGGAGCAAATCAGTCTCCAATTTCTCCCCTACACCTTGCTGGCATCCTTTCTAATTTCTCTCTTGGTGGCCTACATCTATGCTCGGACCATTGTGGCCCCGATTTTGGAAATCAAGCGAGTAACCCGTCGGATGATGGAGCTGGATGCCCAAGTGCGTTTGCGCGTGGATTCTAAGGACGAAATTGGTGATCTCAAGGAACAAATCAATAGCCTTTACCAACACCTCTTGACAGTCATTGCGGATTTGCATGACAAGAATGAAGCCATTCTCCAGCTGGAAAAGATGAAGGTTGAATTCCTACGGGGCGCTTCTCATGAATTGAAGACACCTCTGGCAAGTCTCAAAATCTTGATTGAAAATATGAAAGAAAATATTGGTCGCTATAAGGATAGAGACCACTATCTGGAAGTTGCCTTGGGGATTGTGGATGAACTCAATCACCACGTTCTCCAGATACTTTCTCTCTCGTCTGTGCAGGAATTACGAGATGATAGGGAAAAAATTGACTTACACCAGATGACGCAAAGTCTAGTCAAGGATTATGCCTTGCTAGCCAAGGAAAGAGAGATTCAGATTGATAATAGCTTGTCCCATCAGCAGGCTTATCTAAACCCATCAGTTATGAAATTGATTCTGTCTAACCTTATCAGCAATGCTATCAAGCACTCTGTTCCGGGTGGCTTGGTTCGCATTGGAGAGAGAGAAGAGGAATTCTTTATAGAAAATAGATGCAGTCCAGAAGAGCAAGAAAAATTAGCTCAATCTTTTTCTGACAATGCCAGTCGCAAGGCTAAGGGGTCTGGGATGGGACTCTTTGTTGTCAAGAGTTTATTAGAACATGAAAAATTACCTTATCGTTTTGAAATGCAAGAGAATCGTTTAACCTTCTTTATAGCTTTTCCAAAAGTTGGCAAAGACTAGGGAGAGAAAGGGTTTACATAGATGAAGCCAGAAGAAATTCAATCGAAACTACGGGAAAAACTAGATTTTTTTGTCAAAAAGTGATAAAATGAACAATGTAAATGGGATGACCCATAAAAATATACAGGAGGCCTGATAAAATGGCAATCGTTTCAGCAGAAAAATTTGTCCAAGCAGCTCGTGACAACGGTTATGCAGTTGGTGGATTTAACACAAACAACCTTGAGTGGACTCAAGCTATCTTGCGTGCAGCAGAAGCTAAAAAAGCTCCAGTTTTGATCCAAACTTCAATGGGTGCTGCTAAATACATGGGTGGTTACAAAGTTGCTCGCAACTTGATCGCTAACCTTGTTGAATCAATGGGTATCACTGTACCAGTAGCTATCCACCTTGACCACGGTCACTACGAAGATGCACTTGAGTGTATCGAAGTTGGTTACACTTCAATCATGTTTGATGGTTCACACCTTCCAGTTGAAGAAAACCTTAAATTGGCTAAAGAAGTTGTTGAAAAAGCACACGCTAAAGGTATCTCAGTAGAAGCTGAAGTTGGTACTATCGGTGGTGAAGAAGACGGAATCATCGGTAAAGGTGAATTGGCTCCAATCGAAGACGCTAAAGCAATGGTTGAAACTGGTATCGACTTCTTGGCAGCTGGTATCGGTAACATCCACGGTCCTTACCCAGCTAACTGGGAAGGTCTTGACCTTGACCACTTGCAAAAATTGACAGAAGCTCTTCCAGGATTCCCAATCGTATTGCACGGTGGATCAGGTATTCCTGATGAGCAAATCCAAGCAGCTATCAAACTTGGTGTTGCGAAAGTTAACGTTAACACTGAATGCCAAATCGCATTCGCTAACGCAACTCGTAAATTTGCTCGTGACTACGAAGCAAACGAAGCAGAATACGACAAGAAAAAACTCTTCGACCCACGTAAATTCTTGGCTGACGGTGTAAAAGCTATCCAAGCATCAGTTGAAGAACGTATCGACGTATTCGGTTCAGAAGGTAAAGCTTAATCTAGCTGAACAATACAGAAAGAACCTGCCCATTGGGTGGGTTTTTTGGTGTTTTAAGGAAACGACTATACCAGAATTTTTGATTAAAAGTATTATTTTAAGAGAAACATTTTCAATTCCATAAACTTTAGGAAAACGCTTGCATTCTAGTTTTTATTGGACTATAATAGGTTGGTATAAAGCCTTTTGTAATAAAATGTAGAAGGTATAGAAAGTAAGGATTTAGAAGACTTGTAGTCAAAAATACAATGTTGCTATTCCTTGCATAGGGAGATAGATATGGCAATGATAGAAGTGGAACATCTTCAGAAAAATTTTGTTAAGACTGTTAAGGAACCAGGCTTGAAGGGGGCATTACGCTCCTTTATTCATCCTGAAAAGCAGACCTTTGAAGCGGTCAAGGATTTGACTTTTGAGGTTCCCAAGGGGCAGATTTTAGGCTTCATTGGGGCAAATGGTGCTGGGAAGTCGACAACCATCAAAATGCTGACAGGGATTTTGAAACCGACATCTGGTTTTTGTCGGATTAACGGCAAGATTCCCCAAGATAATCGCCAAGACTATGTCAAGGATATTGGGGTTGTTTTTGGACAACGAACTCAGCTATGGTGGGATTTGGCACTGCAAGAGACCTACACAGTTTTAAAAGAAATTTACGATGTGCCAGACTCTCTCTTTCATAAGCGCATGGACTTTTTGAATGAAGTCTTGGATTTGAAGGATTTTATCAAGGACCCCGTGCGGACTCTTTCACTGGGACAAAGGATGCGTGCGGACATTGCAGCTTCCTTGCTCCACAATCCCAAGGTTCTCTTTTTAGATGAGCCGACCATTGGTTTGGACGTTTCGGTCAAGGACAACATTCGTCGGGCCATTACCCAAATCAATCAGGAGGAAGAAACAACCATTCTCTTGACCACTCATGACCTGAGCGACATTGAGCAGCTCTGTGATCGGATTTTTATGATTGACAAGGGGCAGGAGATTTTTGATGGAACGGTGAGCCAACTCAAGGAGACCTTTGGTAAGATGAAGACACTCTCATTTGAACTGCTACCAGGTCAAAGTCATCTCGTTTCTCACTATGAAGGTTTTTCAGATATGACCATTGATAGACAAGGGAATAGTCTCAACATTGAATTCGATAGTTCTCGCTACCAATCAGCTGACATTATCAAGCAAACCCTATCTGATTTTGAAATCCGCGATTTGAAGATGGTGGATACGGATATCGAGGATATTATCCGTCGCTTCTACCGAAAGGAGCTCTAAGATGGTCAAATTGTGGAGACGTTATAAACCCTTTATCAATGCAGGGATTCAGGAGTTGATTACCTATCGAGTCAACTTTCTTCTTTATCGGATTGGCGATGTCATGGGTGCTTTTGTGGAATTTTATCTCTGGAAGGCTGTCTTTGATTCCTCGCAAGAGTCTTTGATTCAGGGTTTTAGTATGGCAGATATCACCCTCTACATCATCATGAATTTTGTGACTAATTTATTAACTGAGTCAGATAGCTCCTTTATGATAGGTGATGAGGTAAAAGATGGCTCTATTATCATGCGTTTGCTGAGACCAGTCCATTTTGCGGCCTCTTATCTTTTCACAGAGCTTGGTTCAAAGTGGTTGATTTTTATCTCTGTTGGCCTGCCATTTTTAAGTGTCATTGTTTTGATAAAAATCTTATCTGGTCAAGGGATTGCAGAAGTGCTGGGATTAACTGTCCTTTATCTTTTTAGCCTAACGCTGGCCTATCTGATTAACTTTTTCTTTAATATCTGCTTTGGATTTTCTGCCTTTGTGTTTAAAAATCTTTGGGGTTCCAACCTACTTAAGACTTCCATAGTGGCTTTTATGTCTGGAAGTTTGATTCCCTTGGCTTTCTTTCCAAAGGTTGTTTCAGATATTCTGTCCTTCCTACCTTTCTCATCTTTGATCTACACTCCGGTCATGATTATCGTTGGGAAATACGATGCCAATCAGATTCTTCAGGCGCTCGTTTTGCAGTTTTTCTGGCTCTTAGTGATGGTGGGCTTGTCTCAGTTGATTTGGAAACGAGTCCAGTCCTTTATCACCATTCAAGGAGGTTAGTATGAAAAAATATCAGCGTATGCATCTGATTTTTATCAGACAATACATCAAGCAAATCATGGAATACAAGGTGGATTTTGTAGTTGGTGTCCTGGGAGTTTTTCTGACTCAAGGCTTGAACCTCTTGTTTCTCAATGTCATCTTTCAACACATTCCATCCTTAGAAGGTTGGACTTTTCAAGAAATTGCCTTTATCTATGGATTTTCCTTGATCCCCAAGGGACTGGACCATCTCTTTTTTGACAATCTCTGGGCATTGGGACAGCGCTTGGTGCGAAAAGGAGAATTTGATAAGTACCTGATACGTCCTATCAATCCCCTCTTTCATATTTTGGTAGAGACCTTTCAGATTGATGCTTTTGGCGAACTCTTAGTCGGTGGCATTCTACTAGGAACAACAGTGAATAGCATTGCCTGGAGCTTTCCAAAATTTTTACTTTTCCTAGTCTGTATTCCCTTTGCGACCTTGATTTACACTTCCTTGAAAATTGCCACAGCCAGTATTGCTTTTTGGACTAAGCAGTCAGGTGCCATGATTTACATTTTCTATATGTTTAATGATTTTGCCAAGTACCCGATTTCTATTTACAATTCTCTTCTACGATGGCTGATTAGCTTTATCGTTCCATTTGCCTTTACGGCCTACTATCCTGCTAGCTATTTCTTGCAGGACAAGGATGTAATCTTTAACATCGGAGGTTTGATGTTGATTTCTCTGGTTTTCTTTGTCATTTCTCTAAAACTCTGGGATAGGGGCTTGGATGCCTACGAAAGTGCAGGTTCGTAAATAATAGAATATCAAAGCCTTGTCTCAGGACAGGCTTTTTTTAATAGAGATGAAAATTCCTTGACATCTATTCTCAGAGTGCTATACTGTAAGTGTAATCGCCGATTTAGCTCAGTCGCTAGAGCAAGAGAGTCGTAAAGTCTAGGTCACAGGTGAACATATGACTGAAGATTTGCAAAATTAGATATGTAGAAAATAACCGTTAAGCCCAGTTCTTATCGGTTATTTATTTTGTTTAATAGTATTGTTATTGCATCGATGATGTCTGTTTTTGTGATTCTAGTAGTGCTTCAACTTACTTGCTATTATTTTTGATGGTGTGAATGTGCTGATAATGTATTCCAGTTAAGTACGAAACTTTTGCATCCTTTTTAACATAAGTTAAAAATAAAATTAATCAATGTTAATTTTTCTTGACTTAAATTTTTTTAATTGATATACTATTTTTCAGAGAGCTAACAATTATATATAAATGTACTACTCTATTTCCTAGATAATACTTAGTAAAACTTTTTATAACAAAGGCTAGCAAAGTTAAAGTTTACTATCTATTGGAAATTAAATAAATATGTAAGGAATTAAAATGAAAAAAAGTACAGTATTGTCATTAACTACAGCTGCAGTTATTTTAGCAGCATATGTCCCTAATGAGGTAGTTTTAGCAGACACATCTAGCTCTGAAGATGCTTTAAATATCTCTGATAAAGAAAAAGTAGTAGTAGGTAAACAAAAAGAAAACAAAGAAAAACATGAAGATATTCATAATGCTATAGAAACTTCAAAGGATACTGAAGAGAAGAAAACAACAGTTATTGAGGAAAAAGAAGTTGTTAGTAAAGAATCTGTGATAGACAATAAAACTAACAATGAAAAAGCAACAATCAAAAAAGAAGATTCCAATCAATACAAAGGAGGTAATGCAGACTCGGCTGCAAGTAAAGACACGGAAAGTCCCAAAAAAGAAGATAGACTTGTCTATATTGCTGAATTTAAAGATAAAGAATCTGGAGAAAAAGCAATCAAGGAACTATCAAATCTTAAGAATACAAAAGTTTTGTATACTTATGATAGAATTTTTAACGGTAGTGCTATTGAAACAACCAAAGATACTCTGGACAAAATTAAACAAATAGAAGGTATTTCATCGGTTGAACGGTCACAAAAAGTCCAACCAATGATGAATCATGCCAGAAAGGAGATTGGAGTTGAAGAGGCAATTGATTACCTAAAGTCTATCAATGCTCCATTTGGTAAAAATTTTGATGGTAGAGGTATGGTCATTTCAAATATCGATACCGGGACAGATTATAGGCATAAGGCCATGAGGATTGATGATGATGCTAAAAAGTCAATGAGATTTAAAAAAGAAGACTTAAAAGGCACAGATAAAAATTTCTGGTTGAGTGATAAAATTCCTCATGCTTTCAATTATTATAATGGTGGTAAAATTACTGTAGAAAAAGCTGATGATGGAAGCGATTATTTTGATCCACATGGGATGCATATTGCAGGGATTCTTGCGGGAAATGATACTGAAAAAGATATCAAAAACTTTAATGGAATAGATGGAATTGCTCCTAATGCACAGATATTTTCTTATAAAATGTACTCTGACGCAGGATCTGGCTTCGCAGGAGATGAAACAATGTTTCATGCTATTGAAGATTCGATCAAACACAATGTCGATGTTGTTTCAGTATCATCTGGCTTTACAGGAACAGGTCTTGTAGGTGAAAAATATTGGCAAGCTATTAGAGCGTTAAGAAAAGCAGGCATTCCAATGGTCGTAGCTACAGGTAACTATGCGACTTCTGCTTCAAGTTCTTCTTGGGATTTAGTGGCAAATAATAATCTGAAAATGACCGACACTGGAAATGTAACACGAACTGCAGCACATGAAGATGCGATAGCAGTTGCTTCTGCTAAAAATCAAACAGTTGAGTTTGATAAAGTTAAGATTGGAGGAGAAAGTTTTAAATACAGAAATATAGGGGCCTTTTTCGATAAGAATAAAATCATTACAAACGAAGATGGTTCAAAAGCTCCTAGTAAATTGAAATTTGTATATATAGGCAAAGGTCAAGACCAAGATTTGATAGGTTTGGATCTTAAGGGAAAAATTGCAGTAATGGATAGAATTTATACAAAGGATTTAAAAAATGCTTTTAAACGAGCAACGGATAAGGGTGCACGCGCCATTATGGTTGTAAATACTGTAAATTACTACAATAGAGATAATTGGACAGAGCTCCCAGCTATGGGATATGAGGAGGATGAAGGAACTACTAGTCAAGTTTTCTCAATTTCAGGAGATGATGGTGTAAAGTTATGGAACATGATTAACCCTGGTAAAAAAACTAAAGTCAAAAGAAATAATAAAGAAGATTTTAAAGATAAATTGGAGCAATACTATCCAATTGATATGGCAAGCTATAATTCTAATAAACCGAATGTAGGTGATGAAAAAGAAATTGACTTTAAGTTTGCACCTGACATCGACAAAGAACTGTATAAAGAAGATATTATAGTCCCAGCAGGGTCTACATCTTGGGGGCCAAGAACAGATTTACTTTTAAAACCGGATGTTTCAGCACCTGGTAAAAACATTAAATCCACTCTTAATGTCATTAATGGGAAATCAACTTATGGCTATATGTCAGGAACTAGTATGGCAACTCCAGTTGTAGCAGCTTCTACTGTTTTGATTAGGCCAAAGTTAAAGGAAATGCTTGAAAGACCTGTATTGAAAAATCTTAAGGGAGATGACAAAATAGATCTTACAAGTCTTACAAAAATAGCCCTACAAAATACTGCACGTCCTATGATGGATGCAACGTCTTGGAAAGAAAAAAGTCAATACTTTGCATCACCTAGACAACAGGGGGCAGGGCTAATTAATGTGGCTAATGCATTGAGAAATGAAGTTGTAGCGACTTTCAAAAACACAGATTCTAAAGGTTTAGTAAACTCTTATGGTTCTATTTCTCTTAAAGAAATAAAAGGAGATAAAAAATATTTTACAATTAAGCTTCACAATACATCAAACAGACCTTTGACCTTTAAAGTTTCAGCATCTGCTATAACTACAGATGCTCTAACTGACAGACTCAAACTGGATGAAACATATAAAGATGAAAAATCTTCAGATGGGAAGCAAATTGTTCCAGAAATTCACCCAGAAAAAGTCAAAGGAGCAAATATTACATTTGAGCATGATACTTTCACTATAAGCCCAAATTCTAGCTTTGATTTAAATGCGGTTATAAACGTTGGAGAAGCTAAAAATAAAAATAAATTTGTAGAATCATTTATTCATTTTGAGTCAGTGGAAGAAATGGAAGCTCTAAACTCCAACGGGAAGAAAATAAATTTCCAACCTTCTTTATCGATGCCTCTAATGGGATTTGCTGGGAATTGGAACAAAGAGCCAATCCTTGATAAATGGGCCTGGGAAGAAGGGTCAAAATCAAAAACAATGGAAGGTTATGATGATGATGGCAAACCGAAAATTCCAGGAACCTTAAATAAGGGGATTGGTGGAGAACATGGTATAGATAAATTTAATCCAGCAGGAGTTATACAAAATAGAAAAGATAAAAATACAACATCCCTAGATCAAAATCCAGAATTGTTTGCTTTCAATAACGAAGGGATCAACGCACCATCATCAAGTGGTTCTAAGATTGCTAAAATTTATCCTTTAGATTCAAATGGAAATCCTCAAGATGCTCAACTTGAGAGAGGATTAACGCCTTCTCCCCTTGTATTAAGAAGTGCAGAAGAAGGATTGATTTCAATAGTAAATACAAATAAAGAGGGAGAAAATCAAATCGACTTAAAAGTCATTTCGAGAGAACACTTTATTAAAGGAATTTTAAACTCTAAAAGAAATGATGCAAAGGGAATCAAATCTTCTAAACTAAAAGTTTGGGGTGACTTGAAATGGGATGGACTCATTTATAACCCTAGAGGTAGAGAAGAAAATGCACCAGAAAGCAAGGATACCAAAGATCCTGCTACTAAGATAAGAGGTCAATTTGAACCGATTGCAGAAGGTCAATATTTCTATAAATTTAAATATAGATTAACCAAGGATTATCCATGGCAGGTTTCCTATATTCCTGTAAAAATTGATAACACAGCCCCTAAGATTGTTTCGATTGATTTTTCAAATCCTGAAAAAATTAAGCTGATCACAAAGGATACTTATCATAAGGTCAAAGAGCAATACAAGAATGAAACGTTATTTGCGAGAGATCAGAAAGAACATCCTGAAAAATTTGACGAAATTGCCAACGAAGTTTGGTATGCAGGAGCCGCTCTTGTTAATGAAGACGGAGAAGTTGAGAAAAATCTTGAAGTAACTTATGCAGGTGAGGGTCAAGGAAGAAATAGGAAACTTGACAAAGACGGAAATACCATTTATGAAATTAAAGGTGCAGGAGATTTAAGAGGAAAAATCATTGAAGTCATTGCACTAGATGGCTCTAGCAATTTCACAAAGATTCATAGAATTAAATTTGCTGATCATGCTGATGAAAAGGGGATGATTTCCTATTATCTAGTAGATCCTGATCAAGATTCATCTAAATACCAAAAGCTTGGCGAGATTGCCGAATCTAAATTTAAACATTTAGAAAATAGAAAAGAGGATAGTCTTAAAAAAGATGCAACTGAAGTAGAACATCATCAAGACAATGAAGAGGCTACCGAAGAAAAATCTAGCTTTACTATCAATAAAGCCATTTCAACAATTAGAGACTTTGAAAGCAAAGACTTAAAGAAACTCATTAAAAAGAAATTTAGAGAAGTTGATGACTTTACAAGTGAAACTGGTAAGAGAACAGAGGAATACGATTATAAATACGATGATAAGGGAAATATCATTGCTTATGACGATGGTAGTGCCTTACAATATGAAACTGAAAAACTTGACGAAATCAAATCAAAAATTTATGGTGTTCTAAGCCCGTCTAAAGATGGACACTTTGAAATTCTTGGAAAGATAAGTAATGTTTCTAAAAATGCCAAGGTATATTATGGAAATAACTATAAATCGATAGAAATCAAAACGACCAAGTATGATTCGCATTCAAAAACGATGACATTTGATTTATACGCTAATGTTAATGATATTGTGGATGGGTTAGCTTTTGCAGGAGATATGAGATTCTTTGTTAAAGATGATGATCAGATAAAAGCTGAGACTAAAATTAGAATGCCTGAAAAAAATAAGGAAACTAAAACGGAATATCCCTATGCATCAAGTTATGGGAATGTAATAGAATTAGGAGAAGGAGATCTTTCAAAAAATAAACCAACCAATTTAACGGACATGGAATCTGGTAAAATCTATTCTGATTCAGAAAAACAACAATATCTATTAAAGGATAACATCATTCTAAGAAAAGGCTATGCACTAAAAGTGACTACCTATAATCCTGGAAAAACGGATATGTTAGAAGGAAATGGAGTTTATAGCCAGAAAGATATAGCAAAAATCCAAAAGGCCAATCCTAATCTAAGAGTCTTATCAGAAAAAATAATTTATGCTGATAGTAGAAATGTTGAAGATGGAAGAAGTACTCAATCAGTATTAATGTCGGCTTTGGACGGCTTTAACATTGTAAGGTATCAAGTGTTTACATTTAAAATGAATGATAAAGGGGAAGCAATCGATAAAGATGGAAATCTTGTGACAGATTCTTCTAAACTTGTATTATTTGGTAAGGATGGTAAAGAGTACACAGGAGAGGATAAGTCCAATGTAGAAGCTATAAAAGAAGATGGCTCTACGTTATTTATTGATGCAAAACCAGTAAATCTTTCAATGGACAAGAACTACTTTAATCCATCTAAATCTAATAAAATTTATGTACGAAATCCAGAATTTTATTTAAGAGGTAAGATTTCTGATAAGGGTGGTTTCAACTGGGAGTTGCGAGTTAATGAATCGGTTGTAGACAATTATTTAATCTATGGAGATTTACACATTGATAACACTAGAGATTTTAACATTAAGCTTAATGTTAAAGACGGTGACATCATGGACTGGGGGATGAAAGACTATAAAGCAAACGGATTTCCAGATAAGGTAACAGACATGGATGGAAATGTTTATCTTCAAACTGGCTATAGCGATTTGAATGCGAAAGCGGTTGGAGTACACTATCAATTTTTATATGATAATGTTAAACCAGAAGTAAAGATTGATCCTAAGGGAAATACTAGTATCGAATATGCTAATGGAAAATCTGTAGTCTTTAATATCAATGATAAAAGAAATAATGGATTCGATGGTGAGATTCAAGAACAACATATTTATGTAAATGGAAAAGAATACAAAACATTTGATGATATTAAACAAATAACAGACAAGACACTAAACATTAAGATAGTTGTAAAAGATTTTGCAAGAAATACAACCGTAAAAGAATTCATTTTAAACAAAGATACGGGAGAGGTGAGCGAACTAAAACCTCAGATGGTAACTGTGACCATTCAAAATGGAAAAGAAATGAGTTCAACGATAGTGTCGGAAGAAGATTTCATTTTACCTGTCTATAAGGGGGAATTAGAAAAAGGCTATCAATTTGATGGTTGGGAAATTTCTGGTTTCGAAGGGAAAAAAGACACTGGCTATGTTCTTAATTTATCAAAAGATACCCTTATAAAACCTGTATTCAAGAAAATAGAGGAGAAAAAGGAGGAGGAAAATAAACCTACTTTTGATGTATCCAAAAAGAAAGACAACACACAGGCAAATCCTAGTCAATTAAATCAAAGTCATAGAAAAGAGGACTTACAAAGAGCAAATCATTCACAAAAATCTGATTCAACTAAGGATGTTACAACTACAGTTCTTGATAAAAACTTTGAAAATAATAAGGAAGTCCATCTTAATGAACAAGAGAACATAGCTAATAAACATACTAACATTGATAGTAAGTCGGATACTAGCCATTCTGATAAGTTGCCAAAAACCGGAACAGTTAGAGCAGCTCTTACACCATTCATTGCTGGAATATTGTTTATAGTGGGAGCGCTTCTTGGATTGAAGAAAAAAGATCAAGATTAAGACAAAATCTATAGAAAAAATGTTTATGTGTTGAGATTAGATACTGTGATGGTTAAACAGTTTTATGTCAATTATTATTTATAAATGAACTATGTAGTTCAGTGTGATATTTTTCTAATGCGAATGAAAATTTTTAATAGCTATTCTAAGCTATTTCTAAAGATTTGGTCATAGGTTTGATTATTGCAATCTATATTGGAGGTAAATCAAAGAAAAATTAAAAAATTTTAAGTATTAGTTTAAGAGTAATTATCGCAAGTTTGTTTATAAAAAGAAAGAAGTATGTTTTCTTTCTTAAACTAGAAACAACTTAAAATCAATTTATATAGAATAAAACTGATTGGGAAACCAGTCAGTTTTATGTATTAACAGTATGTCGTCAATATAGTTAAAAATTTAATTATAACTTTATTAATTATATTGAGAAAAGTAGTAAATGATGGTATGATAATAAGTAAGGTTTGAAAAGTTTGTATGATGAATTGTAGTTAGAATTGCTTTATGTGAATTAGTTGATAGGATTTATAAAGAGGAGAAACTTTCAAAGCAAAATATGAAAAGGAGAGTATAGATGAAAAAAAATTATGGGTACGATATTTTAAGGAAATAAATAATAGAAAACCTACTGTAGAAGAAATACATTTTGCTATGCAACAAGGAGAAATTGAAATGAATTTCTTTGATAAGTTTTTGCATTGGATTATGAGATGTCTATCAAGTAAGAAAATTCGTAACATAATAGTAATCAGTTCTGTTTTGATAGTGTCTGCTATTTTATTATTTCCTTTTTTTAGATCTGAATACAACAAACTGATGTATACTCAAAATAACGCACAGTATGATACAGTTATTGAAGAGTACAATAACGCAATAAAAAATAAAAGCGATGAAAATGACTATAAGTTAATTTTAGAACAACCTAGTCGTCAACCATCCTATGCTAAGATAGATAGTAATGGGGATAACAAAGATGAGCTATACATAGCATTTAAAGATAGTAAAGAAAAGTATGAGATACTAGCAATCTATGAAGTTCAGTTTGGTTCTGTGAAGAAATTAGACTTATCAAGTAACACCCTATCTGAAGAACTGATATCAAAAGCAAAATGGAATTTGTTTGATGTACAACACTTAATAACAATGAATCTAGATGAATTATCTGATGGAAATTATCAAAGTGTTAAGGGAAGTTGGATAAGTAAGAATGGTAAGGGGAGAATAACATTTGATAAAGATGGTTTATCATTTATAAATGGTAAAGATGCTAAGGAAAAAAGCCAGTTTAAGCATGAGGATTTAAAAATTTTTAATCAGTATATCACTATTGACACTACTTTAAATGGTCGTTTTAATTTTCACGAGATATCTAAAGGTACTTTATCAGGAAATCTAGAGTATCAAGATGGTTCATCTTCCCTGCATACTTTTATATTTATACCTAGAGGAATTGACTTTAAAGATTCAGATTTAAAATACGATAGAATATATGATGAGACTTATGAAGTTATGTATTACTCTGAGACGGATCAGTTTATTGAAAGAACTGCAAATACATCTAAGGTTGATATAAGAGAACTTGTTAAAGGAAATTACTCTTCTATAGCTGGTAAATGGTCTTCTAAACCAAATCAATATCAAAGAAGTCTAAAAATTGATAAAGATGGTTTAGTTTACTTTGATGAGAATAGCTCAAATGGTAGAAGAATCACTTCGATTGATGTTATTTTTAGTTCAATTATATTAAATATAGAGGGTAAAACTAAGAATACTTATCAACATATATCTTTAATACCAGCTGGGCATGCAAAAGATAGTAAAACAGATAGTGATAAAGATAGGATTGATATATTGGATAAGGCTGATCTTTTTACAGATCCGAATGTCTTATATAGAGTGGATGAGTAGTTGAGTAAGTAGATATTGAAGTTCAATTTAAACTAATCTTTAAAGGGAAAACAGTCCTTTAAAATAAGGAATGATTAAATCAAGATAAAATAGAAAACGAGAAACATCTCTAAGTCTAGAGCATGTTTCTCGTTTTTTGTATGGTTAAAAAGTAAAATGAATACGAATATAATAAGTACTAATTATAATTGACTCTCGAAATCAAAAACTGATTTATAGGATGGTGTATTAGAACCATTTTCAAAATAACGATATTCTTCAGTAACTCCAGGATTACCTTCCCCTTGAACCATTAGCCATTTATCTGTTTTGAAGAACGAATCATCTCTTAGATTAAAATAAGAATCGGTTCTTAAATTTTCAGATTTAGAACCATCATTATTAAGTCTATAAATCGAATATTGATCAACCTTAAATGCTTCAATACCATCAAAATATGAAAGTTCTGAGCCATATTTTAGTGTAAATTCTTCTGTAGTATCAGATGCAATATCATATCTTTGATAAATATTATTTTGGGTTGAATACCAAATTTGGTTTCTGGATGCATCAAATAAAAGAAATTCCCTTTGTAATTCATCTGTTTGTAACATTTGCATTTCTTTTGTATTTAAATTAAAGAGAACTCTCCTTGACTTAGGATAAAAGTAAATGTCCTGACCTAATTCATAATCTTGCCAATTCTCCCAGTTAGTATCATAAATACTTACTGGGAAAACTAAATAATCTTTATTACCGCAAATTCTTGAGTTAGATTTAGACCCGCAATATATTGTTGGGTCTATATAAATATCTCCCAAGTAACAAGAAGATAGAATAGTTTCTTTTTTTCCTGTAAGAACGTCAAACATTTCAATATAACTATTATTTTTTATCATTGAAATTGGTAACGTTCTTCTAAAGTATGAATCTTTATTTATTTTTATTTCATAATTTTCATAATTTTGAACAGAGTAAAAAATTAAGTTGTCAGATATATATATATCACTGAAATTTTGTAATTCACTTTTTGTAATTTTCTCGCAATAGTTTATACCCGTAGTTGAGTTGTGAGGAAAGTAATATAGGTAGTTTAATCCTAGAGAATACACTATAATACCTTCTTTATTGACAAATAAAAATAATTGACGAATGCTGTTCTGTTCATTCTCATAGGAACTATCTAATTTTGTTATAAAAGTTCTGTCTCCCGAAATAATTTCTTCCTTCCAAAGCTCACCCTTCTTTATATAGTAATGTTCGTCATTAAAAATAAATCGCTTAAAGTGAATGGTTTCACCATATTTTTCGAATATTCTACCACCGTGAAATGAGTTACAAAGGTACTCTGAACGGAGTGTTTCATATTTCACTAACTTTTCTAGTCTAGACCCGCATTTAGAACAAAAGTTGTGAGATTCGTCAAATTCAATTTGACAATTTTTACATTGATTCATAGAAAGAATCTCCCTAAAATTTTATTTTTTAAATTATAACATATTATATAGACTTTAACAAGCTAACTATTTCTCGATAATAGAAGCTTAAAATTACTATTTATGGCAAATTTTTGTCACCTTAATATATTGAGGCTTATAATTTTACATTGACATAATGATGATACTGTGATAGAATAAATTCGTTAAAAGGAGGCGCTTTCATGTACTATTATTCAGCAAAAACTGCAAAATCTCATGTTAGTAAACTAGTGATGACAACTGCACAAAGAGAGCAGTTACACAAAAATTATAAAAAATATGTTTTGTATGAATTTAAAAATAAGCCTAAATCTATTGTTTATGATGGTGGAGGAATCTTTTCTGATCGTAAATTAAGAACTTACTTCCATGTATGGATGGGATCAGATATTTTTAAATCTTCTAGTATAGCTAAAAAGTCTGTGCCGTACTGGGAATTTTCAAGTGATGATAAGGATAAAATAGCTAAAAAAACGGCTATAGAATTGAAAAAAGCAGGGTACAAAGTCGAAGTACAAGATAATGGAGGATTAAAAGTTTATAAGACTCCTGCTAAAAGATGAAATAAAGTTATTTTAGTTTTTCGATATTTATTATATACTTGATTTATATTCTATTAATTATAAATTTCATGATTATATACAAAATTGAATTTGTTGAAAATGAACAAATCTACTATCCCATGTTAGGGAGTTGTAGATTGTTCATTTTTATATATTTTACAAGTTATATTAGGAAGAGTGACGAATGATTCTCATACAATAATTGTTATGGAACTAAATCATAAATTAGTAAGTTTAGAAATAATTTTTTATTGGGTTGTATTCTCAAGAACAGAGTTTGATTTTGCTTATTAATACTTATAAAAAAGTTGAAAAAATTGTAATTTATGGTAGTATATTAAATAGAATTAGTGTATATTTTGCGTTTAGAAATTGTTTAAATGTTTCTATGCAAATAAACTATAATACTAATATGTAGGAGGTTGTTTTAATGAAAAAAGAAGAATGGTTAGAAAAGTTTGAAGAGGAAAATGGTCGTAAACCAACTCCAGAGGAGTTTTCAAAAGCTAGTGATTCTGGAGAATTTAACTTTGAAGATTTAGACCAGCGTATGAGTTTTAAAAGTAAATTTATAAATAAAGAAGTTCCGAATACAATACAAGAAATTAAGGTTGGAAATAGTCATGAACTTCGTTCGTTAAAGAATGAAATTCAAGTACTAGATCAAAATTTAGCACAAGAATTTTTTGCATTAGGAATGAAAGTGTATCAAGGGAATATTCAGGGAAAAACAATTGAAGTGTCAAATGAAATAGATTCTATAATAAAACTCAATATAGAAAACTATTATAAAAAACAGTTATTTAATGAGATGGTTTCAGATGGTAAATCTTGTCTTTCATGTGGTGCCTCTATCAGAGAAACGGATAGGTTTTGTGCCATCTGTGGAAATGATGTCCAGGCAATGGAAAATCATGAAAAAAATACTCGTAAATCATGTAATCTTTGTGAAATAGAACAATCGGGTTCGAATACATTCTGTGCTTGTTGCGGAAAAGAATTTGAATAGGAGATTTTTATGGATAAAAATAATTTTTTTTATGATAAATTAAAACATAATGATTCTGTTCAAAAATTTTTAAAAAATGCAGATTCAATGATATCCTGTTCGAAATGCTCTAACAATATAAGCGATTCAAATTATTGTAGTAAATGTGGTGAAAATAGTATCGTAGTAACGAAAGTAAATCCAAATTATCTTACTACCTTTATGGAAACTTCTCAAAAATATACCCAAATTACAAATCTTAAAAAAAATATTATTGTTGACTGGACTAAATCCAAGTTGGAGCAGTTTAATATTTTTATTAGTGATGAAGTAATATATACAAGAAGTAATCATCATAAAATTTTTTTGAACATTCTTAGATTGGTATCTCTATTTGTATTAACTCATACCTTATTTTATACTTTCCATGTTGGCAACATTTCTGTTTTTCTTTTGAGGCTTTTCCTATCAGTTGGGCTCTTTTATTATTTAGGATTGTTGGTGATTTTTGCTCATAAATTGACAGGAAATGCTTATTTTAGAAATAGTATTTTATTATTTTATCTGTCTTTAATAGAGTTTACTTTGGCATTTTTTGCTTATCCGCTCTTTAGTGGTTGGTTTTTATTATTATCAATTTTATTTTTAGTATTGGTTATTGTTCCAACAGAAAAAGTTTTATCAATTTTTGATAAACTTTTAGTATTGACCAGAGAAGCAGATAGTAATGTAATGTCGAAAAATACACAAACAGAATTATTACTTAATCAATCTCTTAGCCACAATGCTGTAGTATCCTCAAAGTCAAATACAGCTGGAGCTGTTGCTAAAGTATTAGGAGTAATCATTGTATTTACAGGTATTGTATTAGGTGGAATTTTCTATATGACAAATTCAGCAGATGGAAGTTACTCACTTGGTATAAAAGGAACAGCTGAAGTCAAAGTAAAGATTCTATTTGTCAATGTAGACGGGGAAATAGTGGTATTAGGAAAAAGCCAAAAATTTAAAGGAAATGTAGATTGGGTTAATCAAAAGATTGAAATCAAGTTACCTGTAGCAGTACCTGGTATAGGAGATAGAATATCTGGGACATACAAAAAAGATAGTCAAGGAAATCTTATGGTTGGAGCTGATAATATTAATCCAATTCAGCTAAAAAGAGATTAGGAGATACAACTATGAGAAGTAGAAAACGAGTAAAAAACAGTGAAGAAATTAACGAATATAATCATAATGCTGTGGGGAAATCAGAAGTTATCTCTACAGCTAAGGCTATTCAAAGTTCTTTTAAAATAAAAGTCTATATTGGCATTGCCATTAGTCTCTTGGTTGTTGCAATCCTAGCAAGCCTCTTATTATTCTCACCTAACGCAAAGAAAGAGTCAAATGAAGCCATTTCTTCAGTTGCTAAAAAAGAGAACACAAGTAAAGAAGCGATAGATACTTCGAAAGCGTCTGAGAATGAGAAGAAGAAAGAAGAGGAAATCCAGAAACTTAAGGACCAACTGACTGATTTAGATACCAAGATTACTGAAGCAGAAGCACTTGTTAGCAAGTTAAAAGAAGAAACGACTGTTCCGAAACTGGATATTGAAGCACTAAGAAATAATGATTTATCTAGTTTGAAAGGTACATGGCGTACACCGTCGGGCAATGAATATGTCATTAATGAGTCTGGTGAAATTTATATAACTAGCTTTAGAGATGGTCAAAAATTTGAATATACTGTTGAATTGGACAACAGTTACTCTCATCTGAAAAATCGAAGTTCAGATTCCAAATTTAAAGAAGTTGAAAGTCTAAGTGCACACACTAAAGGTTCTGTCGCAGGAGGATTTGTGGTAGTTGCTGTACCAAGTGGAGTTGTAATGCAACCTGGTGATGATGGAAAACTGACAGATAAAAGCAATCATGACGAGGAGAGACTGTTTGCAGGACAGCAGTATGAAGCGATGTTGTTGAGACCAGAAGATGTTTATTATCGTGTAAAACCAGATACTAGTAAACTTGAGGAAGAAGAGAAACATTTAGCTCAACTACAGGCTGAACGCGAAGCAATCAAAACTTCTCTAGAATCTAAGGAAAAGAAAAATACGAACTAGAAAAAACTAGTTTAGAATCTAACTGTCGATTGTTTTAGTTCAGAAATACTGTTGCAATCACTAGAATGAAGAAGCTCATTGGGGCTTCTTTTTCTTTCATTTTAACTATTGAACCACTTAGACCGAGATAGAGACCAGATAGGCAAAAGAACTTGTTCTTGAAACTGACCTCTGCTATAATGATTTTTGTAAGGGACGTGAGGCGTCACTATCAGATAACTCAAGTTCCTAAAAAAGCAATTGGAGATAAAAATGAAAAAATTATTAGGTATTGGATTCTTGCTAGTTTCAGCTTTGGTTTTGTATTTTGGTTCTGTTGGATGGCCAAGTTTGGATGTAAACCTCTGGTCACTCATTCCGGTTGGTCTGTTCCTCTTTTTCACTCTAGAGAATTTTTTGAAAAAAGACTACAAGGCTAGTCTGATGTGTTTAATTATTGCTTTTATCATTGCAAATGCAATTTTAGACCTTTTGCCAATTTCAAGTGGCTTGGTAATTGGAGCGGGCGTACTAGCTTGCATTGGTATTGGATACCTCTTTCCTGATAAAGATACAAAAGAAGACAAATAGAAAAGGCCTCGAGGTTTCTCGAGACCCTTTTTTACTTACCAGCGTAATATTTTTGAATTCCTTTCACGATACCTGCTACAAGCTTATCTTGATAGTGGCTATCTCGAATCTGTTGATTTTCAGCGAAATTATCTATATAACCAAGCTCTAGGAGGACGGCTGGTTTAGCAGTTTCTCGAAGAACGGCAAAGCTTCTTTCCAATAAACCAGCATCTTTAGCACCAGTTTCAGCTAACAATGAAGAGTGGATAGCTGCTGCGAGGCGCTTGCTCTCACTTATACGGTCAGGATGGTTATGCCAGTATGGGTTGATTTTACTTGGATAATCAGGATCATCACTATAGGAATAGGTTTGAATTCCACTAGCTCTAGAGTACGCGCTGCCAGTCGCATTGAAGTGAATACTAATAAAGATATCAGAGTTAGTCTTGTTAACCATACGAGAACGCTCTGTAACAAAATCTACATCAATATCACTATCACGTGAAGTAAGAACTTTGTAGCCAAGTTCTTCTAACTTTTTGCGTAATTTACGATACACCTGCATGTTGAGGTCTTTTTCAGCGACATTGTAATAGTATGCACCTGAGTCTCTTCCACCATGTCCAGGATCTAAAAAGATGGTTCTACTGTATTGGCCTTTTACAAAACCAACTTCTTTTGAGACCTCAGAAATCCATTGACCATTTTTGTGGAATAGATGGTCTTTACCGTCAATTTTGTAAGTTCCGGAAACATAATGTCCATTATCGTCTAAGTAGTAGCGAGCCTTATAAGTGTCGTCGTAAATCCACTCTTTTTTAGCCATATAACCACCAGCTTTGAGATAGTAAGCTCCAATCCATTCTTTTGATGCATACATTCCACCACGCTTCAAAAAGAACCAGCTATTATAGTTTTTATCAAATATCCATTCATTATCAGCCATGGCTCCATTGGTTTTTAGATAATAGCTTCCCGACCATTTATCGGCTAACATAGCTCCATCTTGAGCAAAAGAATACCAAGAACCGCTGATTTTTTCCCATTTGTTTTGGACAAATTTTCCAGATGCGTTCGCATAGAACCAAGTATCTTTAATTTTTACCCAGCTATTTTCAGCCATAGCACCACTGTTATTAAATAGGTAGCCCTTAAATGTAGTTGAGCTCAACATGATTCCCTTTTTATCAAAGTAGTACCAAGAACCATTGACTTTCTCCCACTTGTCCTGAGAGATTTTTCCAGAGGATGTGGCATAATACCAATTTTGGTCGATTTTTGCCCAGCCGTTTGTGGCCATAGCTCCACTTTTGGTCAGTAAATAGTTATCAAAAGTTGTATTACTAAGCATGATTCCATCTTTGTCAAAGTAATACCAAGCACCACCAATTTTCTCCCATTTATTCTGAGAAATTTTTCCAGAAGAATTAGCGAAGTACCATTTTCCATTGATAAAGTTCCAACCGTTTTCAGCCATCACTCCATCTTTATTGAAAACATAACTATCAAAGGTTGTATTGCTTAGTCGATGGCCATCTTTATTGAAGTAGTACCACTTTCCTTGGATTTTTTTCCAGTTGGTAACAGGTTTGTTGTGTTCGTAAAAGCGCCAGTTATTATTTTCTTCCTGCCAACCTTCTTTGACTTTTTCAACTTTTTCTTCTTTTTTTACTTCAGACTTCTTCTCTTCTGTAGCAGGATTTTTTTTCTCTATTTTTTCTTCTTTATCATCAATTTTAGAAGAATTGTCTGTTTTTTCGACCTTCTCTTTCGATTTTTCTTGGTTTTCGATTTTTGAAGTACTTGAATGAGGAATTGTCACATTTTCTCGTACTACCTCTGCTTTATTTTCTTGAGCTTGGGCAGTTGTTTGAGTGTATCCTAAAATAGATAAGGCAACTGCACTAGCAAGTAAAACCTTTTTCATATTAAACTCCTTTTGTTTTTTTGCTTATTATAATAAAATCTTGCTGATTTCTCAACTATCAAACTGAACTTCTTCTAGTAGATAGTCGATAAAGCGTTCGCCCATCTTGGATAGGCTGGTTTTTTCATGCTGGATATAGACCAACTCAATTGGGTCATCAATATCCAGTGGGATAGAAACGATATTGTCTCCGTTGAGGTTGCTGTTCAAAATCCCTGTCGCAATGGTATAACCATCCAAACCAATCAAGAGATTAAAGAGGGTAGCACGGTCGCTGACTACGATAGATTTTTTGTGGTATTCCTGCGAGAGAATCTCTTCTGAAAAGTAGAAGGAGTTATGGGTTCCTTGGTCATAGCTGAGGTAAGGGAAGTTTTCCAAATCAGATAGTTTGACCTTGTCTTTCTTTGCCAGAGGGTTGGTCTTGCTGACAAAGATATGAGGCTGGGCGGTAAAAAGATGGTGAGCCAGCAGGTGGTTGTCATCCAGCATTTTGGTTAAAACATCACGGTTGTAGCTGTTTAAGAAGAGGACACCGACCTCACTACGGAAGTTCTTGACGTCGTCGATAATTTCCCAAGTCCGAGTTTCACGAAGGAAGAGCTCGTATTTCTCCATATCGCTTTTCTTGAGCAAAGAGACAAAGGCATTGACCACAAAGGCATAGTGCTGAGACGAAACGCTAAAGAGTTCGCGGTGGGCGACAGGATTTTTATAGCGTTCCTCCAGAAGTTGGGTTTGCTCGACAACTTGACGGGCATAAGAGAGGAACTCCATCCCATCACGGGTCAAGGTGATGCCCTTAGGATTGCGGATAAAGATCTCAATACCCATTTCATTTTCTAAATCTCTCACAGCATTGGAAAGACTTGGTTGGGTGATAAAGAGCTGCTTGGCTGCCTCATTCATGGAGCCGGTTTCGACGATTTTGATAATATAGTGTAATTGTTGAATTCTCATGTTTTTATTGTACCACACTTGCGTCAGAATCGCCAAAGAAGATAGGAAAATCAGGAGCATTGTGTGAGTCTCTTCTTGAAAAAAACACAAAATTTTGCTAGAATGAGTCTTATGAAAACATTCTATGATGTGCAGCAATTCCTCAAACGATTTGGTATTATTGTTTATATGGGAAAACGCTTATATGATATTGAGCTGATGAAGCTGGAACTCTCTCGAATTTACGATGCAGGGTTGATGGACAAATTAGACTATCTAGAAGCAGAAGCAGTTCTTCGCAGAGAGCACAAGGTAGAATTGGATTATATTGAGAAAAATGGAGAGAAGAACTAATGGTTACTTGGATTTTGTGGGCACTTATACTAGCAATGTTGGCATGGATGGGCTTTAACTATCTCCGTATTCGTCGTGCGGCTAAAATCGTGGACAATGAGGAATTTGCAGCCTTGATTCGTACGGGTCAATTGATTGATTTGCGCGACCCAGCTGAATTCCACAGAAAACATATCCTTGGTGCCCGAAATATTCCTTCAAGCCAGTTGAAGACTAGTCTTGCAGCCCTTCGTAAAGATAAACCTGTCCTTCTTTACGAAAACCAACGTGCGCAACGTGTCACAAATGCAGCACTCTATCTGAAAAAGCAAGGTTTCTCTGAGATTTATATCCTTTCTTATGGATTGGATTCTTGGAATGGAAAAGTGAAGACTAATTAACATAAGCTAAATTCTCAAACTAAGTTCCGATTTGGGTAGACAAGTGGACGTTTCTTTGAGAAAATGCTATGATTAATATGATAAAAAAACGTATAGTATTATATAGACAAAACCTATTTCTTTTGATATAATTTAGTGGTAATAATTTTAGGAGTTTTATAATATGAAAGAAAAGAAGAAATCTTCCCTTGTTTTAGGTATCCTATCTATCGTTCTTGGTTTGCTATCTCCAATCGTGGGTCTTGTTTTGGGGATCATTGGTCTAGTCTTGGCTAATTCACATCAAAAAGAATCTGAATTAGACTATAAAACAGAACGAATTCTAAATATCGTAGGAATTGTAGTTTCTGTAATTAACTGGGTTGCAGGACTCCTCTTAATGATGCACTAATCAGGATTCTAACAAAAAAAGCTTTATTTTTAAAAGCTTTTTTGTTTTATCCACTCTTCTCGGTTCAAGAACCGGATAACATAGTGCTAACATTTTTCACCCAATTTGATAAAGCCGATTTTTATGGTATTATTCATTTGTGTTTAGTTTAAGGAGTTTTTAGAAAATGCAAGAAAAGAAAAAAAATCCACTTTTTGTGGGTATCTTGTCGATTATTCTTGGTTTGTTATTTCCATTGGGAGGTATTGGTTTAGGTATTACCAGTTTATTGTATGCTAACTCACTTCAAAAAGAATCTGGACTAGACTATAAAACAGAAAAAATTATAGCTATTGTAGGGATTGTAGTTTCCGTAATTAATTGGGTTTTAGGATTGATTCTTTTTAGGAATTAACTAGTGTAAAACAAAAAAGCTTTATTTGAAAGCTTTTTTGTTTTATCCACTTTTCTCTAAGTAGTTTTTAATGATTTTCAATTCCTCTTGGTTTAAGGGACGGTATTGACCTTCTGCTAGTTCTGGGTCTAATGTAAACTCACCAAACTGAATTCTTTTGAGGGAGGTCACCTTGACACCAACCGAGAGAAACATTTTCTTGACCTGATGAAATTTCCCTTCTGAAATGGTGATAGAGGCTTGGCTGTGGGAAGGACTTGCAGATAGAATCTCTAGCCTTGCAGGTTTACAGACAGTGCCATCTAAAAAGACAATTCCTTTTTGAAAGGCTTGGATATGGGCAGGTGACAGGAGGCCATTAACCTCAACTTGGTAGGTCTTATCGACATGGTATTGGGGATGGAGGAGCTGAAAGCCCAAGGGACCGTTGTCGGTCAAGAGGAGGAGTCCAGTCGTATCTCGGTCCAGTCGACCGACGGCATAGAGCTTGTCAGACTGGATGTCAGGCGGAAGGAGGTCCATGACGGTTGGAAGTTTCTTGTCTTTGTTGGCTGTAACGACACCAGCAGGCTTATGAAGCATAAGATAGGTGTGCTCATAGCCTTGAATGATTCGGTCCTGAAAAAGGAGTTCCTGTAGTCCTGTATCGATATTTTGGGCTAGGGAGCGGGCTGGGCAACTATCGACTAGAATTTCTCCTTTAAGTAAGGCTTGTTTCATGGCCTTTCGGCTGATTTTTTCTTGGGCTAATAAATTATCTAAACGCATACTGTGCCTATCTTATCATAAGTTGTTTGCTTTGAAAAGGCTTGACGTGAAAAGAAAAGCGGAGTGAAAACATTTACACTTGCTTGAGTTATGTTATTTACTTGAAAATATGGTATAATCTTTCAGTTAGAAAATAAATTTTGAATATTATAGAGGAAATCATGACAAAATTAAGAGAAGATATCCGTAACATTGCGATTATCGCCCACGTTGACCACGGTAAAACAACCCTCGTTGACGAATTATTGAAACAATCAGAAACGCTCGATGCACGTACTGAATTGGCTGAGCGTGCTATGGACTCAAACGATATCGAAAAAGAGCGTGGAATTACCATCCTTGCTAAAAATACAGCCGTTGCCTACAACGGAACTCGTATCAACATCATGGACACACCTGGACACGCGGACTTCGGTGGAGAAGTTGAGCGTATCATGAAAATGGTTGATGGTGTTGTCTTGGTCGTAGATGCCTACGAAGGAACCATGCCACAAACTCGTTTCGTATTGAAAAAAGCCTTGGAACAAGACCTTGTCCCAATCGTGGTTGTTAACAAAATCGATAAACCATCAGCTCGCCCAGCAGAAGTAGTGGACGAAGTCTTGGAACTTTTCATCGAGCTTGGTGCTGATGATGACCAGCTTGACTTCCCAGTGGTGTATGCTTCAGCTATCAACGGAACTTCTTCATTGTCAGATGATCCAGCTGACCAAGAAGCTACTATGGCACCAATCTTTGACACGATTATCGACCACATCCCAGCTCCAGTAGATAACTCAGATGAGCCTTTGCAATTCCAAGTATCACTTTTGGACTATAATGACTTCGTTGGACGTATCGGTATCGGTCGTGTCTTCCGTGGTACTGTTAAGGTTGGGGACCAAGTTACCCTTTCTAAACTAGATGGTACAACTAAGAACTTCCGTGTTACAAAACTCTTCGGTTTCTTTGGTTTGGAACGTCGTGAAATCCAAGAAGCTAAAGCAGGTGACTTGATTGCCGTTTCAGGTATGGAAGACATCTTTGTCGGTGAAACCATTACTCCGACAGACGCAGTTGAAGCTCTTCCAATCCTACACATCGATGAGCCAACTCTTCAAATGACTTTCTTGGTCAACAACTCACCATTTGCTGGTAAAGAAGGTAAATGGGTAACTTCTCGTAAGGTGGAAGAACGCTTGCAGGCAGAATTGCAAACAGACGTTTCCCTTCGCGTTGACCCAACTGATTCACCAGATAAATGGACTGTTTCAGGACGTGGAGAATTGCACTTGTCAATCCTTATCGAAACAATGCGTCGTGAGGGATATGAACTTCAAGTATCTCGTCCAGAAGTTATCGTCAAAGAAATCGACGGTGTTAAATGTGAGCCATTTGAACGTGTTCAAATCGATACTCCAGAAGAATACCAAGGATCTGTTATCCAAAGCCTTTCTGAACGTAAGGGTGAAATGTTGGATATGATTTCAACTGGTAATGGTCAAACTCGTTTGGTCTTCCTTGTTCCAGCGCGTGGTTTGATTGGATATTCAACTGAGTTCTTGTCAATGACTCGTGGTTATGGTATCATGAACCATACCTTCGACCAATACTTACCATTGATTCCAGGGGAAATTGGTGGACGTCACCGTGGTGCCCTTGTTTCTATCGATGCTGGTAAGGCTACAACTTACTCAATCATGTCTATTGAAGAACGTGGTACAATCTTTGTCAACCCAGGTACTGAGGTTTACGAAGGAATGATCATCGGTGAAAATTCTCGTGAAAACGACTTGACAGTTAATATCACTAAGGCGAAACAAATGACCAACGTTCGTTCAGCTACTAAGGACCAAACAGCTGTTATCAAGACACCTCGTATCTTGACACTTGAAGAGTCTCTTGAGTTCTTGAATGATGATGAGTACATGGAAGTAACTCCTGAGTCTATCCGTTTGCGTAAACAAATCCTTAACAAGGCAGAGCGTGAGAAAGCTAACAAGAAGAAAAAATCAGCTGAATAAGAGCTAGAAAGAGATAAAGATGGTTTATTTAATCATAGGACTCCTCTTATTACTACTCTATGTATTTGCGACACCAGAAAGCATTAAAGGGACAGTCAATATCGTCCTTGTCGTCTTTGCTTTCGTAGCACTTTTGATTTTATTAATGCTGTCTGTCCTGCAAATCTTTCAGCTACCGACAGAATTCTTCATCGCAGTCGCTATGCTCTTCCTAGCATACTTTAGCTTGCGAGATATTACCCTCATGTCGGTTAATAAAAGTAAAAGAAGATAAAAAGAGAGTTTCGGCTCTCTTTTTGCTTGTTAGAATGCCTAATCTGAGCATTTTCATTTAGAATTATTTCCATAAAAATGGTAAAATAGTAAGAGTAGAAATGGAGTTCGAGACATGAAAGTAATAGATCAATTTAAAAATAAGAAAGTCCTTGTTTTAGGTTTGGCTAAGTCTGGTGAATCTGCAGCTCGTTTGTTGGACAAGCTAGGTGCCATTGTGACAGTAAATGACGGAAAACCTTTCGAGGACAATCCAGCTGCCCAAAGTTTGCTGGAAGAAGGGATCAAGGTTATCACAGGTGGCCATCCTTTGGAACTCTTGGATGAAGAGTTTGCCCTTATGGTGAAAAATCCAGGTATCCCTTACAGCAATCCCATGATAGAAAAGGCTTTGGCCAAGGGTATTCCAGTCTTGACTGAGGTGGAATTGGCTTACTTGATTTCAGAAGCACCGATTGTTGGTATTACTGGTTCAAATGGAAAGACAACCACAACGACGATGATTGGGGAAGTTTTGACTGCCGCTGGCCAACATGGTCTCTTATCAGGCAATATCGGCTATCCAGCCAGTCAAGTGGCTCAAACTGCGTCGGACAAGGACACGCTTGTCATGGAACTTTCTTCTTTCCAACTCATGGGCGTTCAAGAATTCCATCCTGAGATTGCGGTTATTACTAACCTCATGCCAACTCATATCGACTACCATGGTTCTTTTGAGGAATATGTGGCAGCCAAGTGGAATATTCAGAACAAGATGACAGCGGATGATTTTCTTATTTTGAACTTTAACCAAGACTTGGCAAAAGAATTGGCTAGCAAAACACAAGCTACTGTTGTACCATTTTCAACACTTGAAAAGGTTGATGGAGCTTATCTGGAAGATGGTCAACTCTACTTCCGTGGAGAAGTGGTCATGGCAGCTAGTGAAATCGGTGTTCCAGGTAGCCACAATGTGGAAAATACCCTTGCAACTATTGCAGTAGCCAAGCTCCGTGGTGTGGACAATCAAACCATCAAGGAAACTCTTTCAGCCTTTGGTGGTGTTAAGCACCGTCTTCAATTTGTGGATGAAATTCAGGGTGTTAAGTTCTATAATGATAGCAAGTCAACCAATATCTTGGCTACCCAAAAAGCCTTGTCGGGATTTGACAACAGCAAGGTCATCTTGATTGCAGGTGGTTTGGACCGTGGTAATGAGTTTGACGAATTGGTGCCAGACATTACTGGACTCAAGAAGATGGTCATCCTGGGTCAGTCTGCAGAACGTGTTAAACAGGCAGCAGACAAGGCTGGTGTTTCTTATGTGGATGCGACCGATATTGCAGATGCGACCCGCAAGGCCTATGAGCTAGCGACTCAAGGAGATGTGGTTCTTCTCAGTCCTGCCAATGCCAGCTGGGATATGTATGCTAACTTTGAAGTACGTGGCGACCTCTTTATCGACACAGTAGCGGAGTTAAAGGAATAATATGAAAAAAATTGTCTTTACAGGTGGGGGGACGGTTGGACACGTCACCCTCAATCTTTTGTTAATGCCCAAGTTCATCGAAGATGGCTGGGAAGTTCACTATATCGGGGACAAGCGTGGTATCGAACACCAAGAAATCCTCAAGTCAGGTCTAGATGTCACCTTCCATTCTATTGCGACTGGAAAATTGCGTCGCTATTTCTCTTGGCAAAATATGCTGGATGTCTTCAAAGTTGGTTGGGGAATTGTCCAATCCCTCTTTATCATGTTGCGACTTCGTCCACAGGCTCTTTTTTCGAAGGGAGGCTTTGTCTCAGTACCGCCCGTGATCGCTGCGCGTGTGTCAGGAGTGCCTGTCTTTATTCACGAATCTGACCTGTCTATGGGCTTGGCCAATAAAATCGCCTATAAATTTGCGACGAAGATGTATTCAACCTTTGAGCAAGCTTCAAGTTTGTCTAAGGTCGAGCATGTGGGAGCAGTGACAAAGGTTTCAGACCAAAATACTCTAGAACCAGATGAATTGGTGGATATTCAAACCCACTTTAATCCAAAATTGCCAACTGTATTGTTCGTTGGCGGTTCTGCAGGTGCTCGTGTCTTTAACCAATTGGTGACAGACCATAAGAAAGAGCTGACAGAGCGCTACAATATTATCAATCTAACTGGAGATTCTAGTCTGAACGAGTTGAGCCAAAATCTTTTTCGTGTTGATTATGTGACCAATCTCTATCAACCCTTGATGGAATTGGCTGACATTGTTGTGACGCGTGGTGGTGCCAATACGATTTTTGAGCTCTTGGCCATGGCAAAATTACATGTCATTGTGCCACTTGGTCGTGAAGCTAGTCGTGGTGACCAGATTGAAAATGCGGCTTACTTTGTTAAGAAAGGCTATGCAGAAGAGCTTCAAGAAAGTGATTTGACCTTGGATAGTTTGGAAGAGAAGCTTTCTCACCTACTAAGCCACAAGGAAGACTATCAATCCAAGATGAAGGCTTCTAAGGAATTGAAATCTCTAGCAGATTTTTATCAATTATTGAAAAAAGATTTATCATAAGGAAAGTAAATGTCAAAAGATAAGAAAAATGAGGGCAAAGAAATCCTCGAAGAATTTAAAGAGTTATCAGAATGGCAGAAACGAAACCAAGAATACCTAAAAAAGAAGGCTGAAGAAGAGGCGGCCCTAGCTGAGGAGAAGGAAAAGGAAAGACAAGCTCGAATGGCTTCAAAATCTGAAAAATCAGATGAAACTGAAGACAAAGAGAGTGAGCCTGAACCAAAAGACCCAGAATCAGATAAGGAAGACGCTAAGGAAAAACTAGAAGAGACAGAAGACGTCAAAAAAGAAGTAGCCAAAGAAGAACAAAAATCCAAAGAGCCAAAGAAACAGAATAAACAGGATAAAAAAGTAGAGAAAAAGCCTGTAAAGGAAAAACCGGCTAAACCGAAAATTCCAGGAGTTCATATCTGGCGGGCTATCTCGATTTTGTTTCTAAGTCTGCTTTTATTGGTCGTCTCTGCCTACTTGCTTAGTCCTTATGCGACCATGAAGGATATTCGTGTTGAGGGAACAGTGCAAACTACAGCTGATGATATTCGACAGGCTTCAGGTATTCAGGATTCGGATTATACGATTAACCTTCTGCTAGACAAGGCAAAATATGAAGAACAGATCAAGTCTAATTATTGGGTTGAATCAGCTCAGCTTGTCTATCAATTTCCAACTAAGTTTACTATCAAGATCAAGGAATATGATATTGTTGCCTACTATGTTTCTGGTGAAAGTCATTATCCAATTCTTTCCAGTGGGAAGGTGGAGACCAGTGCGGTTAGTTTGGTGAGTCTGCCAGAAACATATTTGTCAGTTCTCTTTAATGACAACGAACAAATCAAAACCTTTACCTCAGAACTTGCTCAAATTAGCCCTGAACTCAAGGCGGCTATCCAAAAGGTGGAATTAGCCCCAAGCAAGGTGACTTCAGATTTAATTCGATTGACCATGAACGATTCGGACGAAGTTTTGGTTCCACTTTCTGAAATGAGTAAGAAATTGCCATACTATAGTAAGATTAAGCCTCAATTGTCAGAACCGAGTGTGATTGACATGGAAGCTGGAATTTACAGTTACACTGTGGCGGATAAATTAATTATGGAGGCTGAGGAAAAAGCCAAACAAGAGGCCAAGGAAGCTGAGAAGAAACAGAAAGAGGAAGAGAAGAAAAGGCTGGAAGAACAGCAAAATAAACTAGAAGAGGAAAGGAAAAAGCTGGAGGAAGAGGGCAATCAAAACCAAACGACCCGACGTTCATCGCGTCGCTAGGCTTACCTTTTCTCCTATAGCTCTTTAGTTGCCATGTTTTTACTTGACAAGTGCTAGTAGAAATAATAGAATAGTAAAAAACCTTTAAAGCAGTCCAGAGAGGCAGCTAAGGTTAGACGGTGAAAGGGTGGAGACTACCCATTTTTCGTGGAACCTTGCTGTTGGCAGGTTCCTTTTTTCGTGGCTTCTGTTGACCAGACTCTCTCACTAGCAAAGGTAAAAGGAGAAACCTATGCGAGAACATCGTCCAGTCATTGCTCTTGATTTTCCTAGTTTTGAGGCAGTCAAGGAATTCTTAGCTCTTTTTCCAGCAGAAGAAAGCCTTTATCTCAAGGTAGGGATGGAGCTCTATTACGCAACAGGGCCTGAGATTGTGTCTTACTTGAAAGGTCTGGGTCACAGCGTCTTTTTGGATCTCAAGCTTCATGACATTCCTAATACAGTCAAGTCAGCCATGAAGGTCTTGGCTCAGCTTGGTGTGGATATGACCAATGTTCATGCGGCTGGTGGTGTGGAGATGATGAAGGCTGCGCGTGAAGGTCTTGGAAGTCAAGCGAAGTTGATTGCTGTAACGCAGCTGACCTCAACATCAGAAGCTCAGATGCAGGATTTTCAGAATATCCAAACCAGCCTGCAAGAGTCTGTAATCCACTATGCTAAGAAAACAGCTGAAGCGGGCTTGGATGGTGTCGTTTGTTCGGCTCAGGAAGTTCAACTTATCAAGCAGGCCACCAATCCAGATTTTATCTGTCTAACACCGGGGATTCGTCCAGCAGGAGCTGCTGTTGGAGATCAAAAACGTGTGATGTCCCCTGCTGATGCCTATCAAATCGGTAGTGACTATATCGTAGTGGGACGTCCCATTACCCAAGCTGAAGATCCTGTTGTAGCTTATCATGCCATCAAGGATGAATGGAACCAAGACTAGAATTAAAGAAATAGATTAGAAAAATAAAAGGAGAAGACCATGACACTTGCTAAAGATATCGCTAGCCACCTCTTGAAAATTCAAGCAGTTTACCTCAAACCAGAGGAGCCTTTCACTTGGGCATCTGGTATCAAGTCACCGATTTACACTGATAATCGTGTGACACTAGCCTATCCAGAAACTCGTACTCTCATTGAAAATGGTTTTGTAGATGCTATCAAAGAAGCCTTTCCGGAGGTTGAAGTGATTGCAGGAACTGCGACAGCAGGGATTCCACACGGAGCTATTATTGCTGACAAGATGAATCTGCCATTTGCCTACATCCGTAGCAAACCAAAAGACCACGGAGCTGGTAATCAAATCGAAGGCCGCGTAGCTCAGGGTCAAAAAATGGTAGTGGTTGAAGACCTTATTTCAACAGGTGGTTCTGTTCTTGAAGCAGTAGCAGCTGCTAAACGAGAAGGAGCAGATGTGCTTGGAGTTGTAGCGATTTTCAGTTACCAATTGCCAAAAGCAGATAAGAACTTCTCAGACGCAGGTGTCAAACTTGTGACGCTTTCTAACTACAGTGAACTTATCCATCTAGCTCAAGAAGAAGGTTATATCACACCAGAAGGCTTGGATCTCCTTAAACGCTTTAAAGAAGACCAAGAAAATTGGCAAAATGCTTAAGATATAGAAAATCAGGTAGTCACTAGGATTACCTGATTTCTTTTGTGATTTCATTGAGTATTAGTCAACTTTTCCGCCTTCAACAACAAGGTCATCTGCCTTGGCAGCGTCACCGTAGGTTGGGTGAAGTGTTTTTTCATAGGCCTTGTGGAAGAAGTTTTCCTTGCCTAATTTTTCAATATCTTTATTGATGAAGTCTAGCAGTTCTTGGTTGCCTTTTTGAACTGCTGCTGCGATAGTATCTGGATCACCGAGGGAAGTAATACCGACTTCAAATCCTTTATTTTCAAGCGCCCAAGCTAGGACTTCCGTATTGTCAGTAGAGAAGGCATCTCCACGTCCGTCAAGAAGGGCTTGGTAAGAGTCACTGTATTGGTCATATTTTTGGAGTTTGATTTCTGGATGATTTTTTTCAAAATAAGTTTCAGCGGTCGTTCCTTTTGTAACAATCAAGGTTTTGCCTTCTAATTGTTTGACATCTGTAATAAGACCAGTCTTAGGTGATACGACACCCAGAGAAACTTTCATGTAAGGAAGGGCAAAATCAACTTGTTTCTTACGTTCGTCTGTTACTGTAAAATTGGCAAGAGTAATATCTACCTTGTTTGAAATCAGGTATTCAGCACGGTTGGCAGCATCGACTGAAACGTATTTAACCTTCACGCCAAGGTCTTGCGCTAATTGGTTCCCAAGCTCAATATCGTAACCTTTGTAAGAACCATCATTGTCAACGTAACCAAACGGTTTCTTGTCTCCAAATACGGCGATTCGTAGCTCACCGCTTTTTTTAATTTCATCGATTGTGCGAGCCTTGGCAGTGGTTTTACCAGACGATGAGCCAGCCTTTCCACCAGAGCTACAAGCTGTGACAAAGATAAGGGCAAAGGCAAGTGCCAAAACAGTTAAAAGTGGTTTGAATAGTTTCATAAGAATCTCCTTTATAGATATGAGCCAAATTGGCTAAAGTCAAAGACATTTAAAAATTCCTGGGCTCGTTTGGTTTGCGGATTGGTGAAGAATTCCTGAGCCGTTCCTTCTTCAGCGATTTTTCCTTGGTCTAGGAAGATAATGCGGTCTGCAATGGCTTGGGCAAACTGCATTTCATGAGTTACTAGAATCATGGTACGGCCTTCTTGAGCTAAGTCATTGATGAGTTCCAGAACTTCACGCACCATCTCGGGGTCCAGTGAAGCAGTCACTTCATCAAAGAGGATAATTTCTGGATGCATAAGCAGGGCACGGACAATCGCAACCCGTTGTTTCTGTCCGCCAGATAATTGGCGCGCAAAGCTATGTTGCTTATCCAGCAAACCGACACGTTCTAGTAGTTGTAAAGCTTCTTCTGTTACTTCTTTTTTGTCCCGTCCCTGTGCTTTGATAGGGCCTAGGATGAGGTTTTGAAGGACATCCAGATGGGGAAAGAGTTCATAGCTTTGAAAGACCATGCCAATCTTTTGGCGAACTAAGTGAAAGTCTTTCTGATTACCAATAATGGACTGGCCATCTAGAAGAATATCTCCACCTTGAATACTTTCTAAGCCATTGAGGCAACGAAGCAGGGTACTTTTCCCACAACCAGATGGGCCAAGGATGACCACAACTTCCCCTTTTTTGATATCTAGAGAAAGACCTTGGAGGATAGGATTGTCTCCGAAGGATTTTTTTAGTTCCTTGATTTCTAAAATAGTTTCAGACATTTAGTTCCTCCAATGTTTTTCTAAGTGAGTGGATAGTTTGGAAATAGGAAAGCAGACTGCAAAATACAAGACCAGAATGGTTCCGTAAATCCAAAAGGAAGCGGTTGGGATAGTCAAGCGATTGCTATCGATGATTTGCTGTCCAACCTTGGTCACTTCAACAACCCCAATCAAAACAACTAAAGAAGTGGTTTTGATCATCCGAGTGACAAGGTTGATGGCCTGCGGTAACAGTCTTCTCAAGACCTGTGGGATGATGATGTGGTAGTAAAGTTGAACATTGGTCAAGCCGAGCGCCTGTCCACTTTCAAACTGATGCTTAGGGAGGGAAGTGATAGCTCCACGGACCAAGTCCCCCATTTCAGCTGTTCCCCAGAGGGTAAAAACGATAATAGCAGAAGCCTCTCCTGAGATATTGATATTAAAGTTTCGAGCTAATCCGAAATAAACGATGAAGAGTAGTACTAGCTGGGGCATGATACGGATGAATTCCAGATACAATCGTGTTAAAAATCGTACGATTCTAGAATGGGAGGTCATGATGATTCCCATGACTGTTCCTAAAATCATGGATAAGAGAACAGACAGGATGGATATCCCAATCGTAACTCCCAGTCCCTGTATGATTCTCAGGAGATTATTTCCCTGAAAGAGTACTTGGATTCCCGAATCCTGCATGGCGGAGCCTCCTTTCTATCCAGCTAAAGACCAGTGAGATGGGTAGCAGCATAATCAGATAAGCACCTACTAACATAGCTAGCGCAATGTCTGTCTCATAGTAGAGCCCAATCAAGTCCTTGGCGACGTACATGAGGTCTGCCAAAGCAACTGCTGAGAAAACAGAGGTTTCCTTGAACAGGAAAATGACATTGGCACTAAAAGATGGTAGGGCCACCGCTGTTGCTTGTGGAAGAACCACATAGCGAAAGACCTGTATAGGTGTCAGACCGATGGCTAATCCAATCTCATGCTGGGTTTGACTGACAGCTTCAAGTCCGCTTCGGAAAGATTCTGCCATATAGGAGCCTCCTAAAAAGACCAGTCCTAAAGTGGCACAGACTTCTGAAGATAGGACAATCCCGATTCGGGGAAGTCCGAAGTAGAGAAAGAAGAGTTGAATCAAAAGGGGCGTGTTGCGTGACAATTCGATGTAGGCTGTTGCTATTTGCGCCAAAACAGGGATGCGGTAATGCCGGATGATACTAACGATTAAACCGAGCAGAAAGGATCCCAGAATCCCCCAAACTGCAATATGCAAGGTTAGGAGAAAAGCCTTTTGATATAGTGGTAGATATTGTTCAGCAATGGACCAATCCAAAAATAGAACCTCCCATCTAGAAATAATACAGTTATTGTAGCACTTAAAAGCTCCTTTGGATAATATCTATTTTTTATTGCCGTTATAAGGATTTTTTATCATAGACACAATCTTTCTGAAATTTCCAAACAAAATATTTGAAAAGTTTTGAAAAAAGAGTTAAGATATTTTTGTAATATACAAAGTAAACGCTTACTTATTAAGGAGGGCATTTTATGTCATACAAAACAAGCAATGCAGAAGGCCATGTAGATTTCATCAATACCTATGATTTGGAGCCTATGGCGCAACAGGTTATTCCTAAAGCAGCATTTGGCTATATCGCTAGTGGAGCGGAAGATACTTTCACTTTACGCGAGAACATTCGTGCCTTTAACCACAAACTCATTGTTCCGCATACACTTTGCAATGTAGAAAATCCAAGTACAGAGATTGAATTTGCGGGTGAAAAACTATCTTCACCAATCATTATGGCGCCTGTTGCGGCTCATAAATTGGCAAATGAACAAGGTGAAGTAGCTACTGCGCGTGGTGTGCATGAGTTTGGTTCCCTCTATACAACCAGCTCTTACTCTACTGTTGACCTTCCTGAAATTACGGAAGCCCTTCAAGGGACACCTCATTGGTTCCAATTTTACTTTAGTAAAGATGACGGAATCAATCGCCATATCATGGACCGTGTCAAGGCTGAAGGTTATAAAGCGATTGTCTTGACGGCAGATGCTACTGTAGGGGGTAATCGTGAGGTTGATAAGCGTAATGGTTTTGTCTTTCCAGTTGGCATGCCGATTGTTGAAGAATACCTGCCAGAAGGTGCTGGAAAATCAATGGACTTTGTTTATAAATCAGCTAAGCAACGCCTATCTCCACGTGATGTAGAATTTATCGCTGAATACTCAGGTCTTCCTGTGTATGTCAAGGGGCCACAATGCCGTGAGGACGTTGAACGTTCGCTTGCTGCAGGAGCCTCTGGTATCTGGGTAACCAACCACGGTGGCCGCCAAATCGACGGTGGACCAGCTGCCTTTGACTCACTTCAAGAAGTAGCAGAAGCAGTTGATAAACGTGTGCCAATCGTTTTTGACTCAGGTATTCGTCGTGGTCAACACGTCTTTAAAGCCTTGGCTTCAGGAGCAGACTTGGTAGCTATTGGTCGCCCTGTTATCTATGGCTTGGCCCTTGGTGGTAGTGTCGGTGTACGCCAAGTCTTTGAACACTTGAATGCGGAATTGAAGACAGTTATGCAATTGTCTGGAACTCAGACTATTGAAGATGTCAAACACTTCAAGCTTCGTCACAACCCATACAATCCAACCTTCCCAGTTGACCCTCGTGACTTAAAATTGTATTGATAAAACAGCTTGCCTCCACTGAATGTGGAGGTTTTTCTTCGTCTATAGGAAGAATAAATCACCATTGAAAACTATATAAATATATTTTTCAGTCAAATATCTTGCTAGGGCTTTCATTTTTTGCTATACTGGTCCAGTAATTAAATAATAAAGACATTTGGGGTGCTTTAAGCTGAGATGATACCCATTGAACCTGCTACAGTTAAGACTGGCGAAGGGAAATGTGAAACGTTTTTTTCGTATGTCGAAATGAACGGTCTAATCGTGTAAGTCAACTCTAATTCTTGATTGTAATTAGAGTTTTTTGTTTATATAAACTGGATGAAGGCGATACAAAGCATTTAGGTAGCTCTTCTTGAACGCCCTTGATTTTCTTTAAAAAGATCAAGTAAAACTAGGATTTTCTTGGTGTTTTGTTGATTACGAACAAGTAAAGAGAGGAAAAATAAATATGGAAATACAAGACTATGCATTTGAGCCAGGTTTGATTGTTGGAGAATTATTAAAAAGCAGTCAGAAGGATTGGCAGGATGCAATCAATCATCGTTTTGTTAAGGAACTTTTTGCGGGGACACTTGAGAATAAGGTCTTAAAAGACTACCTAATTCAAGATTATCACTTCTTTGATGCCTTTTTATCCATGCTAGGTGCTTGCGTAGCCCACGCAGACCAACTTGAATCCAAGCTTCGTTTTGCCAAGCAACTAGGCTTTCTTGAAGCAGATGAAGACGGTTATTTCCAAAAGGCTTTCAAAGAGTTAAAAGTAGCAGAGAATGACTATCTAGAAGTGACCTTGCACCCTGTAACAAAAGCCTTTCAGGATCTTATGTATTCGGCAGTGGCTTCACCAGACTATGCCCATCTTTTGGTTATGCTGGTCATTGCAGAAGGTCTCTATTTAGACTGGGGTTCTAAAGATTTGGCACTACCTGAAGCCTATATTCATTCGGAATGGATCAATCTCCACAGAGGTCCTTTCTTTGCAGAGTGGGTTCAATTTCTTGTTGATGAACTTAATCGTGTCGGGAAAGGTAGAGAAGATTTGACAGAACTTCAGGAACGCTGGAATCAAGCAGTTGCTTTAGAATTAGCCTTTTTTGATATTGGTTATGACGCCTAGAGAAAGTTTAGGATATTTACAAATTTGATGAGGTAATTCTCTTCGAAAATCTCTTCAAACCACGTCAGCTTCACCTTAGATTATATATGTGACTGACTTCGTCAGTCTTATCTACAACCTCAAAGCAGTGCTTTGAGCAACCTGAGGCTAGATTCCTAGTTTGCTCTTTGATTTTCATTGAGCATAAATCATTCAATGTAAATAAAAAAATTTCTTAACGAAAGATAGAAATAAATCGAAATCAGTAGATCGTATAAAGTGAAAAGGAAGGATTTCAATATGACAAGTTTAAAATTATTAAAAGAAAAAGCACCTTTGGTCATTTGCATAACCAATGATGTAGTAAAAAATTTCACAGCAAATGGATTAGTAGCACTGGGTGCATCACCAGCTATGAGTGAGTTTCCTGCTGATTTAGAGGATTTATTAAAGTATGCTGGAGGTTTATTGATTAACATTGGGACTTTAACGGATGATAATTGGAAGCTGTACCAAGAGGCACTAAAAATTGCTGAAAAATATAATGTCCCTGCAGTATTAGATCCTGTAGCCTGTGGAGCAGGAGAATATAGAAAAAAAGTAGCAGATGATCTAATCAACAATTATAAACTAGCAGCGATTAGGGGAAATGCTGGCGAGATTGCTTCTTTAGTAGGGATAAATGTGGCATCTAAAGGAGTAGATAGTGCGGGCGTAGATAATATTGATGAAATTGCTCTAGCAGCAAATAAGAAGTTCAATATTCCTATAATAGTAACAGGTGAAGTGGATGCTATTGCGGTTAATGGAGAAGTGGTAACGATTCATAATGGTAGTGCCATGATGCCAAAAGTTATTGGGACAGGATGCTTATTAGGTGCTGTAGTAGCAAGCTTTATCGGACTAGAAAAAGGTCAAGAATTGAAATCATTAGAAACAGCAATGTTGGTTTACAATATCGCTGGAGAAATGGCAGAAAAACGTCCAAATGGACATCTTCCTGGAACATTTAAAGTTGAATTTATAAATGCCTTATACGAGATTACAGATGAAGATGTAAAGGAATTCAAAAGAGTGAAGTAAAATGTTTCATAAGGAATTATTAAAACTATATTTTATTTGTGGAACGACTACTTGCCAAGGAAAAGATCTATATACAGTCGTTGAGGAAGCCTTAAAAGGTGGTATAACTTTATTTCAATTTCGTGAAAAAGGTGAGGGAGCTTTAGAAGGCAAAGAAAAAGTCGAATTAGCAATTAAACTACAGGATCTTTGTAGAAAATACAATGTTCCGTTTATTGTTAATGATGATATTGAGTTAGCATTGGAAATAGATGCTGACGGCGTACATGTAGGTCAAGACGATATTGGTGTTGATGAAATTAGAAAATTGATGCCAGATAAAATAATTGGTCTTTCTATAAAAAACGAGGCAGAATTTCAACAATCAAAAGTTGAATATGTAGATTATGTTGGTGTTGGTCCTGTATTTGATACCCAGTCAAAGGATGATGCTGGTGGCGCTATAGGTTATGAAGGTCTTAAATTGATGAGAACACTATTGCCACAAATGCCCTTAGTTGCAATTGGTGGGATACAGACGCAACATATTAAAGACATTATGAAGACCAATATGGATGGTGTTTCAATCATTTCAGCGATCTCCTACTCTAAAAATGTAGAGAAAACTGTTCGAGAAATGAGTGAACAATAGCTATCGATCTAACCAAAGAAAGATCTGCTGTCTTTGTGAGTGCAAGTCTGTATTTCCAGTTCAATTTCTTGAACTGAAAAAAATCGTTTGTTATAATATTTATATAATTAAATAATAAAGACATTTGGGGTGCTTTAGGCTGAGATGATACCCATTGAACCTGATACAGTTAAGACTGGCGAAGGGAAATGTGAAATGGTTTTTTTTTCGTATGTCGAAAAGAACTGTCTAATCTTGTAAGCAAAACTCTAATTCTTGTGTGTGATTAGAGTTTTTTATTTTTTACTAGATAGACTAGATGCAGAGTATGATGGCAGGTCTCTCTTAAATGCCCTATGTCTTAAAAGGAGTTTTTATGTTTAAAAAATGGCGTTTAAAAGATGTTATCTTGCTTGCTTTCTTGTCTATCTTTTTTGGTGGCGTTTTTGTGGGCTCAGGCTATCTGTTTGATATCCTCACTCTGATTTTAGCCCCTCTTGGTTTGCAGGCCTTTGCTAATGAAATCCTCTTTGGTCTCTGGTGTATGGCTGCGCCCATTGCTGCTATCTTTGTTCCAAGAGTTGGAAGTGCGACGATTGGAGAAGTGTTAGCTGCACTTGCTGAAGTCCTTTATGGTAGCCAATTCGGTCTAGGTGCCCTTTTGTCAGGATTGGTTCAAGGTTTGGGAAGTGAACTTGGTTTTATCGTAACCAAGAATCGCTATGAAAGTTGGCTCTCTCTAACTGCCAATAGTATTGGGATTACGCTTGTTAGCTTTGTCTATGAATACATTAAGTTAGGTTACTACGCCTTCTCCCTTCCTTTTGTTCTTTCCTTGCTTGTGGTACGCTTTATTTCTGTCTTTTTCTTCTGTACCATCTTGGTTCGTGCTATTGTCAAACTCTATCATCAGTTTGCAGCTGGGGGCAAGGCATAGATGGGGCTGGAACTACGAGCGATTCAGTCCCCAATCTTCTCTGAGCCGCTTGATTTTACTTTTCATGCGCAATCCTTTACCTTGTTAGTTGGGAGCAGTGGTTCAGGAAAATCCAGCCTCTTTCAAATAATTGCCCAAGTCAGTTCTCTTCCCTATAGAGGTCAAGTCCTGATAAATGGGAGCGAGGTCAGTCAGCTTTCTATCATCGAACGTGTCCAGACGGTTGGTATTCTCTTTCAAAATCCCAATCATCAATTTACCATGGAGAACTTGTTTGAAGAGCTGATTTTTACCTTGGAAAATATTGGCCATCCTGTGCAAGAGATTGATGCTAAAATTGCTGAGGTGGTCCGGCAATGCCGCTGCAAGGCAATCTTGCACCGTCCCATCCATCACTTATCGGGTGGGGAAAAGCAAAAGGCTGCCTTGGCGGTTCTCTTTGCCATGAATCCTAAGGTCTATCTCTTGGATGAACCCTTTGCTTCCATTGATCGAAAGAGCAGGATAGAGATCTTAGAGATTCTAAAAGAGTTGGCCTCTGATGGGAAGACAGTCATCTTATGCGACCATGATTTGACGGACTATGAAGCCTATATCGACCATATGGTGGAGCTAAGAGATGAACAACTAAGGGAAGTATTTCAAATCCCTACCTCTGAGATGACACAGGTTGCTTCAAAGGAAGTTGCTTCTAGTCCAGAACTATTCCATATGGATCGAACGACTTGTGAGCTGGATAATCGCCCCCTCTTTTCGATTGTGAATTTTACATTTTACCAAGGGATTTCCTGTATCTTGGGAGACAATGGTGTCGGGAAATCAACCCTCTTTCGGTCTATTCTTCAATTTCAAAAGTATAAGGGGCGCATTACCTGGAAGGGGACAGTCCTGAAAAAGAAAAAGAGTTTGTATCGTGACTTGACGGGTGTTGTTCAGGAAGCTGAGAAGCAGTTTATCCGAGTTAGTTTGCGAGAGGAACTTCAATTAGATAGCTCAGATTCTGAAAGAAATCAGCGAATTCTTCAAGCTTTACGATATTTTGATCTGGAGCAGGCGCTTGATAAGAGTCCCTATCAATTAAGTGGTGGTCAGCAAAAGATTCTACAGCTCTTGACCATCTTGACCAGCAAGGCGTCTGTGATTTTGCTAGATGAACCATTTGCTGGTTTGGATGATAGAGCTTGCCATTATTTTTGTCAGTGGATTGTGGAGGACAGAAATCAAGGAAGAAGTTTTCTGATCATTAGTCATCGTTTAGATCCCTTGATCTCTGTGGTTGATTATTGGATTGAGATGACTAGTCAGGGTCTCAGTCATGTGAAAGAAGTGACAATTACCAAACCACTCACATCTCAAAGTATCAATACCCAAGGGGAGGTGAGATAGTATGGTCAAAGTAGCAACCCAGACACCGATTATCAGTCTCTTCTTGCTGATTTTATCCTTGGAAACATCTTTCGTTCCTTCGATTGCTCTGAATCTCTCGGTAGTCGCATTTTGTATTCTCTTTATGCTCTATTACCGTCGATTTAAAGTATTGGCTTGGATGATTCTGCTCGCCATTTTGCCATCCTTTGCCAACTACTGGGCAGTTCAGTTACATGGAGATGCTTCGCAGGCAGTCATGCTTGGAACGAGGGCCTTTGTGACAGTTTGTATCGGCCTTGTCTTTGTTTCCTCTATTTCCCTAAAAGAGCTTCTCTTGTACTTGGCTCAAAAGGGGTTATCACGGTCTTGGGCCTATGCCTTAATTGTGGTATTCAATTCCTTTCCCCTCATTCAGCAAGAAATCAAGTCTCTCAAGGAAGCTTGCTTATTACGTGGTCAAGAACTTCATTTTTGGTCGCCCCTGATTTACAGTAAGGTTTTGATGACGGTCTTTAGATGGCGGCATCTTTACCTGAGAGCTTTGTCTGCACATGGATATGACGAACATGAGCAGTTGGAGAATAGCTATCGGACTTTTTATATTTCTAAAAAAACAAAATTAATCTACCTGCTGTTCTTTTTATTACTTCAAACCAGTCTATTTTTATAAAGGAGTTATTATGGAATTTACAGATATTGCGATGGAATTATCCAAGGAAGCTTGGCAGGCTTCCTTTCATCACCCATTTGTATTACAGTTACAAGAGGGAGATTTAGATCCGTCCATCTTTCGCTATTACTTGATTCAGGATGCCTACTATCTGAAGGCCTTCTCAGAAGCCTATCACCTCTTGGCTGATAAGACTTCAAACCAAGAGATGAAAAGACTCTTGAAACAAAATGCTCAGAGTCTAGTGGATGGTGAGTTGTTTATCCGCCAACAATTTTTCAAGGAATTAGGAATCAGCGACCAGGAAATGGAGCAACATCCAATCGCTCCAACCTGCTATCATTACATTTCTCATATTTATCGACAATTTGCAGAGCCGAACTTAGCCATTGCTTTTGCAAGTTTGTTGCCTTGTCCTTGGCTATATCATGATATAGGCAAATCACTTAATCTTAAACCATCACCAAATCCTCTCTACCAACAATGGATTGAAACTTATATTACGGATGAGTTGGAGCAGCAGATCACAGAGGAAGAGGCTCTGGTCAATCAACTCTATCGAGAAAGTGACGAGACAGACAAGAAAAAAATGCTAGATGCCTTCCACATCAGTGTTCACATGGAAGCCAAGTTTTGGGAAATGGCCTACCAACATCAGACATGGAAGAGCGATTTACAGTCTTTAAAAACAGGAGAAGAATAGTAACATGAGAAACCACCAATTACAAGTTCACAAATTAACCATTTTATCCATGATGATTGCCCTTGATGTAGTCCTTACGCCTATATTTCGGATTGAGGGAATGGCACCGATGTCCAGTGTCGTTAATATTCTGGCAGGAATCATGATGGGACCTGTTTATGCCTTGATCATGGCTACAGTCACAGCTTTTATCCGTATGACAACTCAAGGGATTCCGCCTTTAGCTCTCACAGGAGCGACTTTCGGAGCCCTCCTTGCAGGTCTCTTTTATAAGTATGGTCGAAAATTTCACTATTCTGCCCTAGGGGAAATCTTGGGAACAGGTATTATCGGTTCTATTGTTTCCTATCCTGTTATGGTACTCTTTACAGGATCTGCGGCGAAGCTTAGCTGGTTTATCTACACTCCTCGATTTTTCGGAGCAACCTTGATTGGTACAGCGATTTCCTTTATTGCATTTCGATTTTTAATCAAGCAGGAATTCTTTAAAAAAGTGCAAGGATATTTTTTCAGTGAAAGGATAGACTGATGCAGGCATTTACAAATCCCTTCCCTCTAGGCTCTAGTTCCCTAATTCACTGCATCACCAATGAGATTTCTTGTGAGATGCTGGCCAATGGAATTTTGGCGCTGGGATGCAAACCTGTCATGGCAGATGATCCCCGTGAGGTTCTTGATTTTACCAAACAAAGTCAAGCACTCTTCATCAATTTAGGGCATTTGTCAGCTGAGAAGGAAAAAGCAATCCGTATGGCAGCTTCTTATGCAGCTCAAGCTTGTCTCCCAATGGTGGTAGATGCGGTTGGTGTAACGGCTTCAACCATTCGTAAGGATCTAGTCAGAGAACTTTTAGAATACAAGCCCACAGTCCTTAAAGGAAACATGTCGGAGATCCGAAGTCTTGTTGGCTTAAAACACCACGGAGTTGGGGTCGATGCTAGTTCTAAAGATCAAGAAACTGAGGATTTGCTTCAAGTCTTGAAAGACTGGTGTCAGATTTATCCTGGAATGTCATTCTTAGTCACTGGTCCCAAGGACCTTATCGTTTCGAAGAATCAAGTTGCTGTATTGGAGAATGGCTGTGCAGAATTAGACTGGATAACAGGGACAGGAGACTTGGTTGGAGCCTTGACAGCCGTTTTTCTCAGCCAAGGAAAGACTGCCTTTGAAGCTTCGTGCTTAGCGGTTTCTTATCTCAATATCTCTGCTGAAAGAATAATTGTTCAAGGAATGGGATTGGAAGAATTTCGTTATCAAGTTCTCAATCAGCTTTCTCTCCTAAAAAGAGATGAAAATTGGCTAGATGCTATTAAAGGAGATCTTTATGAATAGAGAATCACTTAGACTATATCTGGTAACCAATCGCTACCAAGATTCCTTGGAAAGCTTTCTTAAAAAGGTCGAGACGGCTTGCCGTTCAGGCGTTACCATCATCCAACTACGAGAAAAAAATCTCACTACCAATCAATACTATCACTTGGCAAAACAAGTCAAGAAAATAACCGATGCCTATCAGGTTCCCTTGATTATCGATGATCGTTTGGATGTTTGTCTTGCGGTTGATGCTGCTGGTCTGCATATCGGAGACGATGAACTACCAGTTTCGGTTGCCCGACAAGTCTTGGGCCCTGAAAAAATTCTCGGTGTCACTGCTAAAACTGTAAAAAGAGCCCTCGAGGCAGAAGAAGGAGGGGCGAATTACTTGGGGACAGGAGCCATTTTCCCGACTACGACCAAGGAAAATGCACCTATCACCCTGATTTCAACCTTGAAGACAATTTGCCAAAGGGTCGCCATTCCAGTAGTTGCTATTGGTGGCTTGACATCAGAGAATATTGAACAGCTTATTGGCACGGGTATAGCTGGTGTAGCTGTAGTACGTGATTTGATGCTGGCAGAAGATATTGAGGCAAAAACGCAAGCTTTTTTAACAAAGCTGGATGACATTATTTCCTAATCAAAAACACTCTAATTCCCTCAAAGTGGGAACTAGAGTGTTTTTTAATCTTTAAAGCTTGTATGGTTGACTGGGCCAGAACCATGACCGAGTTGAGGGGCGTCTTGGATGGCTTTCGTAATAAAGGCCTTGGCTTTATCAACTGCTTGATAGAGGGTTTTCCCCTTGGCTAGTTCAGCCGTAATCACAGCAGCAAAGGTACATCCAGTACCATGGGTATGACAGGTTTGAATTCGTGGACTTTCCCAGACAAACTGCTCATCCTTGGTAAAGAGGAAATCCTTGGCACCGCCTTCGAGATGCCCACCTTTGATAACCACAGACTGAGGACCAAATTCTTTTAAAATCAGGCGACCAGCACGTTGCATGTCTTCAGGATCATGGATTGAAAAACCAACAATCTCTTCTGCCTCAGGAAGATTGGGGGTGATAATGGTTGCAAGGGGAAGTAGGTTTGTTTTTAGGTAGCTTCTCGCACTAGTATCTATCAGGGTATCACCGCTTGTTGCGACCATAACAGGGTCAAGGACATAGGGGCAATCCAGCTTTTTAAGATAGGGCTGGATGATTTCCATGATTTCAGTAGTTGCCAACATCCCAGTTTTTACAGCCTGAGGTGGAATATCCGAAAAGACACTTTCCAATTGGGCTTTCAACATTTGAGGAGAAACGTGCTCGATTAATTGAACGCCTCTGGTATTTTGAGCGACAAGACTGGTCACAACAGCCATTCCATAGACATCTCTAGCTTGGAATGACTTTAAGTCAGCCATAATGCCAGCACCACCACTAGGGTCAGTCCCTGCAATGGTCAAAGCAACGGGTAAATAAGTCATCTAAAACCTCCCAACCAACTGAAGTTTGTATTCTTAAGAACAAGCTAGTCTGTTTTAGAAAGGCAATAGAAGACTGCTAGTCCCCATTATGATTTCCACTTCCATCAGCTAGCATTACCTAGATTGAGTCAAAGGGTCTAACAGTCGTTAATCTCAGCTTTACGCACCCCTAGTGGTTGTTTTCTTTTTTCTTTAGTATAGCATATTTTTATATTTTATATAGTAAAAATTGACTGCAAATTTCTAGTTACAGGATTAGAATTCTATTTTTCAAAAAAATAATAAAAACCATAGTTGACAAATGTAGATTTTGAGAGTATACTGATAATTGTAATTGACAAATGTAGATTTTGGAGGTGTGCTGATGCAGATTTCAGATGCAGAATGGCAAGTCATGAAGATTATTTGGATGCAGGGGGAACAGACCAGTACGGATTTGATCAGGGTTTTGGCAGAGCGGTTTGACTGGTCCAAGTCGACCATTCAAACTCTTTTGGCTCGTCTGGTTGAGAAAGAGTGTTTGACTCGGAAAAAAGAGGGTAAGTCCTTTGTCTATTCAGCCCTGTTAACTCTAGACCAAAGTCGGGATTTGCTTGTCCAAGATATCAAGGACAAGGTTTGTTCCCGTAGGATTAAGAACTTGTTGACTGATTTGATTGCGGAATGTGATTTTACTCGGGATGACTTGAAAGAGTTGGAAGCTGTGATTTCTGAGAAGAAATCAAGCGCTGTAACAGAAGTAAAATGTAATTGTATGTAAAGGAGACTTCATGTTAAATAGTATTGTAACCATTATTTGTATTGCCCTTATCGCGTTTATCTTGTTTTGGTTTTTCAAAAAACCTGAAAAATCTGAACAAAAGGCCCAGCAAAAAAAGGGCTACCAAGAGATTCGAGTTGAGGTCAAAGGGGGCTATACGCCTGAGTTGATTATTCTCAAGAAATCAGTGCCAGCACGCATTATCTTTGACCGCAAGGACCCTTCACCCTGTCTGGATCAGATTGTTTTTCCAGACTTTGGTGTACATGCGGACCTGCCTATGGGGGAAGAGTATATAGTGGAAATCACGCCTGAGCAGGCTGGAGAATTTGGCTTTGCTTGTGGTATGAACATGATGCACGGCAAGATGATTGTAGAATAGGAGAATGATATGACTGAAATCGTAAAAGCAAGTCTTGAAAATGGTGTTCAAAAAATCCGTATCCGAGCTGAAAAAGGCTATCATCCAGCTCATATCCAACTTCAAAAAGGGATTCCTGCTGAGATTACCTTTCATCGTGCTACTCCTTCAAACTGTTATAAGGAAATTCTTTTTGAAGAAGAAGGCATCTTGGAACCAATCGGCATAGACGAGGAGAAGACAATTCGTTTTACACCTCAAGAATTAGGACAACATGAATTTTCTTGTGGCATGAAGATGCAAAAGGGGAGTTATACAGTTGTTGAGAAGACTCGAAAATCTCTATCACTTTTACAGCGTTTTTGGATTACTAGTATCTTTACTGTGCCTCTTGTGATTCTCATGATTGGGATGTCGACAGGAGGAATTAGTCACCAAGTCATGCGTTGGGGCACCTTTTTAGCCACAACGCCGATTATGCTAGTAGCAGGCGGACCTTATATCCAGAGCGCTTGGGCCAGCTTTAAAAAACACAATGCCAACATGGATACCTTGGTTGCTCTGGGAACCCTAGTGGCCTATTTCTATAGCTTAGTTGCCCTCTTCGCTGGCCTCCCCGTTTACTTTGAAAGTGCTGCATTTATCTTCTTCTTCGTTCTTATGGGAGCCGTTTTTGAGGAGAAAATGCGGAAAAATACTTCCCAAGCTGTGGAGAAATTACTTGACTTGCAGGCTAAAACTGCAGAAGTCTTGCGTGAGGATAACTATGTTCAAGTTCCTTTGGAGCAAGTCAAGGTAGGTGACCTGATTCGAGTGCGTCCCGGTGAAAAGATTGCGGTTGATGGTGTCGTAGTAGAAGGTATCTCTAGTATTGATGAGTCTATGGTGACAGGTGAGAGTCTGCCTGTAGACAAGACAGTTGGAGATACCGTCATTGGCTCCACCATCAATAATAGTGGAACCCTTGTTTTTAGAGCAGAAAAAGTTGGTTCAGAGACTGTTTTGGCTCAGATTGTGGATTTTGTGAAGAAAGCTCAGACCAGTCGTGCGCCGATTCAAGATTTGACAGATAAAATTTCAGGGATTTTTGTCCCAGCAGTTGTCATTTTAGGAATAGTGACCTTTTGGGTCTGGTTTGTCTTGCTCAGGGATAGTGTCGTCGTGCTTGGAGCGAGCTTTGTGTCTTCTCTTCTCTATGGAGTGGCGGTTTTGATTATCGCCTGCCCTTGTGCCTTGGGACTTGCAACACCGACAGCCCTTATGGTGGGAACAGGCCGCAGTGCCAAGATGGGGGTTCTCCTCAAAAATGGAACGGTCCTACAGGAAATCCAGAAAGTCCAAACTATTGTCTTTGATAAGACAGGGACTTTGACGGAAGGGAAACCAGTGGTAACAGATGTCATCGGCGACGAAGTAGAAGTGCTTCGATTGGCAGCCTCCTTAGAAAAAGCTTCTCAACACCCATTGGCTGAGGCTATTGTCAAGCGAGCGACTGAAGCAGAACTTGAGCTTCATACTGTAGAAAATTTCCAAGCCCTACACGGAAAAGGTGTTTCAGGGCAAATCAATGGAAAACAAGTTTTGCTTGGAAATGCTAAAATGCTGGATGGCATGGATATTTCTAGCATTTATCAAGAAAAACTAGAAGAACTAGAAAAAGAAGCTAAGACAGTTGTGTTCTTGGCTGTTGACAATGAAATCAAAGGCTTGCTTGCTCTGCAAGATATTCCTAAGGAAAATGCTAAGCTTGCCATCAGTCAGTTGAAAAAACGAGGTCTTAAAACAGTCATGTTGACAGGAGACAATGCAGGTGTGGCGCGTGCCATTGCCGATCAGATCGGAATCGAAGAGGTCATTGCAGGTGTCTTGCCAGAAGAAAAAGCCCATGAAATCCATAAACTACAATCAGCTGGAAAAGTAGCCTTTGTTGGTGATGGGATTAATGACGCTCCTGCCCTCAGTGTAGCAGATGTGGGAATTGCTATGGGAGCTGGAACAGATATCGCCATCGAGTCAGCAGATTTGGTGTTGACAACCAATAATCTTTTAGGAGTGGTTCGTGCCTTTGATATGAGCAAGAAAACTTTTAATCGTATTTTGCTCAATCTTTTCTGGGCCTTTATCTACAACGTGGTCGGAATTCCGATAGCAGCGGGAGTCTTTTCAGGTGTTGGACTGGCCCTCAACCCAGAACTGGCAGGTCTAGCCATGGCCTTTAGTTCTGTATCTGTTCTGACTAGTTCACTCTTACTAAACTTTAGTAAAATAGACTAAAAGCGGCCTTGCTCGCTTTTTATTATAAAACAGAGACTAAAAACTTTTTCAAACTGTACTGTAATAGAGAATGAAATCTTCTGAGCAGATTCTTAGTAAACTAAAAATAAATGTGATAAATTAGTAGTGTAAAATTTACTGAAACGTTTTCAAAAACTATATGAAACCTTTTTTAGTAGATTTAAAAATATTTGAAGGAGAGTTATCATTATGACTCAAGGGAAAATTACTGCATCTGCAGCAATGCTTAATGTATTGAAAACATGGGGCGTAGACACAATCTACGGTATCCCATCAGGAACACTCAGCTCATTGATGGACGCTTTGGCTGAAGACAAAGATATCCGCTTCTTGCAAGTTCGCCACGAAGAAACAGGTGCTCTTGCAGCGGTTATGCAAGCTAAATTCGGCGGCTCAATCGGGGTTGCAGTTGGTTCAGGTGGTCCAGGTGCGACTCACTTGATTAACGGTGTTTACGATGCAGCTATGGATAACACTCCATTCCTAGCGATCCTTGGATCACGTCCAGTTAACGAACTCAACATGGATGCTTTCCAAGAATTGAACCAAAACCCAATGTACAACGGTATCGCTGTCTACAACAAACGTGTAGCTTACGCTGAGCAATTGCCAAAAGTAATCGACGAAGCTTGCCGTGCTGCAGTTTCTAAAAAAGGTCCAGCTGTTGTTGAAATCCCAGTAAACTTCGGTTTCCAAGAAATCGACGAAAACTCATACTACGGTTCAGGTTCATACGAGCGTTCATTCATCGCTCCTGCTTTGAACGAAGTTGAAATCGACAAAGCTGTTGAAATCTTGAACAATGCTGAACGTCCAGTTATCTATGCTGGTTACGGTGGTGTTAAAGCTGGTGAAGTGATCACTGAATTGTCACGTAAAATCAAAGCACCAATCATCACAACTGGTAAAAACTTTGAAGCTTTCGAATGGAACTATGAAGGTTTGACAGGTTCTGCTTATCGTGTTGGTTGGAAACCAGCCAACGAAGTTGTCTTTGAAGCAGACACAGTTCTTTTCCTTGGTTCAAACTTCCCATTTGCTGAAGTTTACGAAGCATTCAAGAACACTGAAAAATTCATCCAAGTTGATATCGACCCTTACAAACTTGGTAAACGTCATGCCCTAGACGCTTCAATCCTTGGAGATGCAGGTCAAGCAGCGAAAGCAATCCTTGACAAAGTGAATCCAGTTGAATCTACTCCATGGTGGCGTGCAAACGTTAAGAATAACCAAAACTGGCGTGATTACATGAATAAACTCGAAGGTAAAACTGAGGGTGAATTGCAATTGTATCAAGTTTACAATGCAATCAACAAACATGCTGATCAAGACGCTATCTATTCAATCGACGTAGGTGACACTACTCAAACATCTACTCGTCACCTTCACATGACACCTAAGAACATGTGGCGTACATCTCCACTCTTTGCGACAATGGGTATTGCCCTTCCTGGTGGTATTGCTGCTAAGAAAGACAATCCAGATCGCCAAGTATGGAACATCATGGGTGACGGTGCATTCAACATGTGCTACCCAGACGTTATCACAAACGTTCAATACGACCTTCCAGTTATCAACGTTGTCTTCTCAAATGGTAAATATGCCTTCATCAAGGACAAATACGAAGACACAAACAAACACTTGTTTGGTTGTGACTTCCCTAATGCTGACTATGCTAAAATCGCTGAAGCTCAAGGAGCTGTTGGATTTACAGTTGACCGTATCGAAGACATCGATGCAGTTGTTGCAGAAGCTGTTAAATTGAACAAAGAAGGTAAAACTGTTGTTATCGATGCTCGCATCTCTCAACACCGTCCACTTCCAGTAGAAGTACTTGAATTGGATCCAAAACTTCACTCAGAAGAAGCAATCAAAGCCTTCAAGGAAAAATACGAAGCAGAAGAACTCGTACCATTCCGTCTCTTCTTGGAAGAAGAAGGTTTGCAATCACGCGTAGTTAAATAATTCCTTCGTGGAACTTAAAAAGATCGGAGCAATCCGGTCTTTTTAAGGAGGATAGTAAATGAATTTAAATCAATTAGATATTATCGTTTCAGATGTTCCCCAAGTCTGTGCTGACTTGGAGCGTATTTTGGATAAAAAGTCCGATTATGTTGATGATGGTTTTGCTCAGTTTACGATTGGCAGTCACTGTCTGATGTTGTCCCGAAATCATTTGGTTCCTTTGGAAAACTTTCAGTCAGGAATCATTCTTCATATCGAGGTCGAGGATGTAGACCAGAATTACCAACGGTTGAAAGAGATTGGTGTCGAGATTTTACACGGTCCTTGTGAAACGGATTGGGGAACAGAGTCCTTATTAGTTAAAGGCCCTGCCGGTCTTGTGATTGATTTTTATCGTATGAAATAGGTAATGCTATTATCAAATTTTTATCTAAAAATTTAAACATTCTTGAAGCGGAACTTAAAAAGATCGGAGCAATCCGGTCTTTTTTATATAAAGAAATTGCACATAAATAATTGACAGCGTTTTCTCGAAATCTTATAATAAAAATATAATAGCAGAAAATAAAACTGATATGGAAAGGAGAAATATTTTTTAAATAGCTGTAGTAATTGGATTTTCTTATTTCATTAGGAGGAAAGAGATGCAAAAAAAAGGATGTTTATCTAATCTGTATGACCATGATTATCTGTTCAGTTATTATAGGACTGATTATAGGAACTTTTATTTTGCATGGCCTTGAAGATATTGCAGCAATAATTAACCATGGCTTGCTGACAATCAATCAGTCCATCCATTGATTGACAAAGCTATTCATTTTTACATTTTATTGTTCAAACAGATCGGAGCAATCCGGTCTTTTTCTTATCATAAGACTGTGATAGTTTACATTTTTATAACAAAATTTCCAAATTCTTGTTTGTTTTTGCATCAAACATATAAGCAAGTTCAGCCCCATCATTACCTAGATAGTTACCAACTTTTTATCTCCTTTTTAGTATAATAGAAGTAATAAATCAATTGAGGTAAAGCGATGACAGAAAACGCTCAATTTCCAGAGGGGTTCCTCTGGGGTGGTGCTACGGCAGCTAATCAATGTGAAGGTGCTTATAATTTAGATGGTCGTGGGTTGGCCAACGTGGATGTTGTTCCAATCGGTAAGGAGCGTGAAGCCATTATCACAGGTCAGAAAAAGATGTTTTCGTTTGAGGAGGGCTATTTTTACCCAGCTAAGGAAGCCATTGATATGTACCATCATTACAAGGAAGATATTGCACTTTTTGCAGAAATGGGCTTTAAGACCTATCGGCTTTCCATTGCTTGGACTCGGATTTTTTCTAAGGGAGATGAAGCAGAGCCAAATGAAGCTGGTCTAGCCTTTTATGAGGATTTGTTTAAGGAATGTCACAAGTATGGGATTGAGCCTCTGGTGACCATCACGCATTTCGATTGCCCCATGCACTTAATTAGGGAGTATGGTGGTTGGCGCAATCGTCGTATGTTGGACTTTTACGCAAATCTCTGTCACACCCTCTTTACCCGTTACAAGGGCTTGGTCAAGTACTGGCTAACCTTCAACGAAATCAATATGATTCTGCATGCTCCATTTTTAGGAGCTGGGATTTGTTTTGAAGAGGGAGAAAATCAGGAACAGGTCAAATACCAAGCAGCTCACCATGAGTTGGTGGCTTCATCCCTTGCGACTAAGATTGCCCATGAAATCGATCCAGAAAACAAGGTGGGATGTATGTTGGCAGCAGGGCAGTACTATCCCAACACTGCCCATCCGAGAGACTACTGGGCAGCCATGGAGGAAGACCGCAAGAGTTACTTTTTCATTGATGTCCAAGCGCGTGGGGAATACCCAAATTATGCCAAGAAGCAGTGGGAGCGTGAGGGAATTGAGATTGAAATGACGGCAGAAGATTTGGACTTGTTGAAGAATCACACTGTTGACTTTGTTTCCTTCTCTTACTATGCGAGCCGAGTGACCTCAGGGGATCCAGAAGTGAGGAATCTGACTGCTGGAAATGTCTTTGCCTCCATCAAAAATCCTTATTTGGAATCCTCAGAATGGGGTTGGCAGATTGACCCACTGGGACTTCGAATCACCCTCAATGCCATCTGGGATCGTTATCAAAAGCCTATGTTCATCGTAGAAAATGGACTCGGCGCTATGGATACGCCAGATGAAAATGGTTATGTAGCTGATGACTATCGGATTGCTTACTTAGAAGCCCACATCAATGCTATGCGAGATGCTATTTATCAAGATGGAGTAGACTTGCTTGGTTATACGACTTGGGGCTGTATCGATCTGGTTTCAGCTGGAACAGGCGAAATGAACAAGCGCTATGGCTTTATCTATGTGGATCGAGATAATGCTGGTCATGGAAGCCTCAAATGTAGCAAGAAGAAATCCTTCTACTGGTACAAGGATGTCATTGCCAGCAATGGTGCAAGCATTGAGTAGAGCACATTTGTTCACTATTTTTATAAAATCTTCTCCCTACTTTATAAGATACGAAAAAGAGTTCAATTAGACCTGGCTTTTTGCTATAATGAGGGGAGAAAAATCAGACAGGAGATCAAGATGTCAGAACCATTATTTTTACAATCAGTTATGCAAGAAAAAATCTGGGGTGGAACCAAGCTACGTGATGAGTTTGGCTACGACATCCCAAGTGAAAAAATCGGAGAATATTGGGCCATCTCAGCCCATCCAAATGGCGTTTCAAAGGTGGCCAATGGTCGTTTTGAGGGAACAGACCTCGCTACTTTGTACGCGGAACACCGTGAGTTGTTTGGCAATCGTCCAGAACCTGTATTTCCACTTTTGACTAAGATTCTGGATGCCAACGACTGGCTCAGTGTTCAAGTTCATCCAGACGATGCATATGGGTTAGAACATGAAGGTGAGCTAGGGAAAACAGAGTGCTGGTACATCATCGCTGCGGATGAAGGTTCAGAGATTATCTATGGTCATAATGCCAAGTCAAAAGAAGAACTCCGTCAGCAAATCGAGGACAAAAACTGGGATGCATTGCTGACAAAAGTGCCTGTTAAGGCTGGAGATTTCTTCTATGTGCCAAGTGGCACCATGCACGCTATCGGTGCGGGCATCTTGATTCTTGAAACCCAGCAGTCTAGCGATACCACTTACCGTGTCTATGACTTTGATCGTAAGGATGATAATGGCAACTTGCGTGAACTTCACCTTGAAAAATCAATTGATGTTTTGAATATTGGCGAGCCTGCCAATAGCCGTCCTGTAACTGTCAAAGCAGATGATTTGCGTTCAACTTTACTTGTCTCTAATGATTTCTTCGCAGTTTACAAGTGGGAAATCACTGGAAAAGTTGACTTCGAAAAGACAGCTGACTACAGCTTGTTGAGTGTCTTGGCTGGTCAAGGTCACCTCACTGTTGACGGAAAAAACTATCCGATCCAAAAAGGCAGCCACTTTATTCTACCAAGTGATGTTGAAGCTTGGACCCTAGAAGGGCAAGGCTTGGAATTGATTGTTAGTCATCCATAAAAAGAAAGGACCTGAGTTCATTACTCAAGTCCTTTTTGATTACATAAATTGGGCGATAAAGACCACGATGATGATGATTGGAATGATAAAGCGAAGAAGGAAGAGCCAGACCTGGAAAAGTCCCTGTTTCCATGCACTTTCATCAAGATGGAGTTCCTCCATAGCAAGAGCCTTTTTAAAGATATAGCCTGTAAAAAGTGAAAGGCAGAGAGCTCCAAATGGCATGAGGAGATTGGAAACCAAGAAGTCCATAGCATCAAAGAAGGTCTTCCCAAAAATGTGAACATCTGCCATAACACCGTAAGATAGGGCTGAAGGAATTCCAAAGATAAAGGTCAAGATTCCTAAAATAGCACTCCATTTAGCACGCTTGCTGTTGTCCTGATTGGTGATATTACCCACATTGATTTCCAGCATCACGACAGAAGAAGTGACCGTCGCAAAGAGGAAGAGCAAGAGGAAAAGGATGTAGAAAATGGTTCCAAAAGGCATCTTGTCAAAGAGTTGAGGCAAGACGATAAAGAGCAGGCTTGGCCCTCCTTCAGACTGGATATTAAAGGAGGACATGGCTGGGAAAATTGCTAGCCCCGCCATAATTGATACCGAGATGTTCATGGCTACGATGGAAATCCCTGATTGAACTAGATTGGTTTTCTTGTCCAAGTAAGACGCATAGGTCAGCATGGCTGTAACCCCTAGTGAGAGGGCAAAGAAAGATTGTCCCAGAGCATAGAGGAGACCAGCGCTGGTCAGTTTTGAAAAGTCTGGTTTGAGGAAGTAAAGAACGCCTTCCATGGCATTTGGCAAGCTGAGAGAGCGCCCGATGATGACAACAAAGATAATAAAGAGCAGGGGCATCATGACCTTAGAAGCTCTTTCAATCCCTTTTTGAACTCCACGTGATACAATAAAGATATTTAATAGGATAAAGGCAGCTTGAGCTCCTAGGGCAATGGCTGGATTTGAAATGATTGAAGTAAATAACTGAGCATAATCATCCGATCCGCCAAGTTGGAACAATTTTCCAAACTCAATACCCAGATAAACTAGAATCCATCCTCCAATAACACTGTAAAATGATAAGAGGATAAAAAGGGCAAAGGCACCAATCCAACCGATGAAGTTGTACTTGCTATTCTTGCCCAGTTTTCCAAAGGTTTTAATCCCAGAGACACCAGCGCTTCGGCCGAGGGCAAATTCAGCCAGCAAAAGAGGGAAACCGATTAAAATAGTGGAGATGAGAAAGACAAGTAAAAAGCCTCCTCCACCGTTAGCAGCAGTCATGTAGGGGAATTTCCAAACGGCACCAAGTCCGATTGCTGATCCAGCAGATGCTAGGATAAAGCCCAGTTTAGAACCCCATTGCGATTTTTCAGACATAGTTAAACTCCTAAAATTAGTATTACAAAAGAAAAAGCTACTGCCCTTGGCAAATAGCCTCATAAGTACTCAAAATGAGCCTTTCTTTTGATTAATAGACTTGACTATCCTATCATGTTTTCTAAGGTCTGTCAAGAAAACCATTTTCATGTTATGATAAAGTAAAAAAATTTCGCAAAAACGCTTGACTCTGACCTAAGGGGAGGGGTTATACTATCATTGTAATACTCTTCGAAAATCAAATTCAAACCACGTCAGCGTCGCCTTACCGTACTCAAGTACAGCCTGCGGCTAGCTTCCTAGTTTGCTCTTTGATTTTCATTGAGTATAAGGAGGAAATCATGTACCATATAAAAGAAGCTGCGCAGCTTTCGGGCGTCTCGGTTAAGACGCTGCACCACTACGATAAGATAGGGCTTTTGGTTCCTTTAAAGTCGGAAAACGGCTATCGAACATACAGTCAGGAGGATTTGGAGCGACTTCAGGTCATTCTTTATTATAAATATCTTGGCTTTTCTTTAGAAAAAATAGCAGAGCTATTAAAGGAAGAAAGGACAGATTTATTGCCCCATTTGACTAGGCAGTTGGACTATCTAACTCGAGAAAGGCAACATCTGGATACCTTGATTTCCACCTTGCAAAAAACCATTCAAGAACAAAAAGGAGAAAGAGAAATGAGCATTCAAGAGAAATTTGCTGGATTTAACTACCAAGACCATCAAAAATACCATCAAGAAGCGGTAGAAAAATATGGACAAGAAGTCATGGACCAAGCGCTCGAGCGCCAAAAAGGTCACGAAGACGAGGCTACGGCTGCCTTTAACCAAGTCTTTCAAGCATTGGCACAAAATCTTCAATCTGGTCTACCTGTAACAGCAACCGAAAATCAAGAAGAAGCAGCCAAACTCTTGCAAGCTATTCGTACTTATGGATTTGATTGTACGATTGAAGTCTTCGGTCATATCGGGAAAGGATACGTCTATAACCCTGAGTTTAAGGAAAACATTGACAAATTTGGACCTGGAACAGCCCAGTACACATCAGATGTGATTGCCCACTATGTCCAAACTCAGACAAAATAAAATCGGAGGAGTGATCTTCCGATTTTTTTCTAAATTCAAGCACTACTTGCTTAATAATTTTTCTACTACATTTAGTTTTCGCATGGTCAAATCTACATTGAAAAGTTTTTCAAGATAGTTAGTATTGAGCTTTTTTTGTTTTGCAGTTCTAGGGAGATAGAGGTAGAGACAGTGATTACCGACACAAATTTCTTCTTCACCGTAATCCATTTTTAATTTTTCTAAAGGGAGACTTTGAATAGGTTCTTGATAAATAATCACGTGTACACGGTCATAAAGATAGTGTTCTCCAAACGGATTTTCTTGGACAATGTTTTTAAAAATATCCTTATTCTTAATGATTATTTTGAGATCGGCTCCAATCTTTTCCTTTATTAGAGTATGAACCTGTTCTCGTATTTCTTCGAGAGCTAAGTTACTTTCAAGAATAATATTTCCGCTTTGAATATAAGTTCGAACTTGTTGAAAACCAGCTTCTGTCAAGATATCTACTAGATAAGACATTTTAGGGATAGCATTTTTTCCATTAGGAGTCACTCCCCTTAGCAAGATAATATGTTCCAAAGTAGTTCCTTTCTTTTGGGGCGGATTGTTCCGTTTAGTAATGTATATTTAGATTGGGTTTGATCCTGCCACCCAGCCAGTACAGAGGGCAGAAGTAATGTTAAAGCCACCCGTGTGGGCATTGATATCCATGACCTCGCCAGCAAAGTGAAGCCCAGGTACCAGCTTACTTTCCAGAGTTTTGGGGTTGATTTCCTTGAGACTGACACCGCCTTTGGTGACAAAGGATTTGGCAAGGGACATTTTGCCAGTCACAGGGATTTTGAGGGCCTTAATAGATTGGAGAAGTTGTTCACGTTCCTTTTCAGTAAGCTGTTTGACTTTTTCGGGATAGCCTTGCACAAAAAATTCTGCCAAGCGTTCTGGAAGCAAAGTTTTTAAAGCATTTTTCAAGGATTTTTCCCGATTTTCTTCTAGAAATGTAGCCAAGTTCTTCTCAGAAAGTTGAGGCAAAACATCTAGCGAGAGAACCTCCCCACCCTTGACAAAGCTAGACATACGCAGAGCAGCAGGACCAGACAAACCAAAGTGGGTAAAAAGTAAATCGTGAGTGATGACATGTTTACCATAGCTTAGGGTCACATCGTCTAGTGAAATTCCCTGAAGTGCTTTATGTGGAAAATCTGTCAACAAAGGACTTTCAGCGGCCTCAAGTTCGGTAATGGTGTGCTTAAAATGACGAGCAATTTCGTGACCAAAACCAGTAGAGCCAGTGGAAGGATAGGATTTTCCACCTGTTGTGACAATCAGTTTATCACAAGTGAAGATTTGGTCAGCTGATTTAAGAACAAACTGGTCATCCACCTTTTTAACCGAAACAATCTCTGTTTGAGTAGCAACTTGACCACCTAGCTCAGTGATTTTCTTTTCCAAAGCATCGATAATGGTTCGAGACTTGTCACTAGCAGGAAAGACGCGTCCGTGGTCCTCGACTTTAAGTTTAACACCATTTTCCGTAAAAAAATTAATGATATCATGGTTATCAAATTGGGAGAAGACACTGTAGAGAAAGCGCCCATTTCCAGGGATGCCAGCTAGTAGGTCGTCCAAGCTACCATTATTGGTCACATTGCAACGTCCTCCACCAGTTCCAGCTAATTTTTTTCCAAGTTTCCGATTTTTTTCGATGAGGAGGGTTTTCTGTCCATAAAAGCTACTGGAAATCGTAGCCATCATACCAGCAGGTCCCCCACCGATGACAATAGTATCAAAATGTTTCATAGCTCTATTGTACCACAAAAAAACAAGAGATGATGGTCACCTCTTGTCAAGAATGCAATTAATCAATTTCATATCCCATCAGCAAACCACCATCTTCTGCATAGAAACTGCAGAGACCAGATGTTGGGAGAATTTTAATATCCGCTTGTGGGAAGGTTTCACGGATTCTTTCTGAGAGCTGTTGGCAACATTTCTCGTTATTACGTTGGGCCATGATAATACGTCCACCAGCATATCCAGCTTTCATCACCTCTTCATAGGCTGCTTGAACTGATTTCTTTGCTCCTCTGGCTTTTTGTAGCAATTCGAGAGTTCCAGTTTCACTAGCTTCTCCAACCATACGGATGTTGAGAAGGCCAACGACTGTACCGATAAGCTTGCTCAAACGGCCGTTCTTCACCAAGTTATCGACTTTGGCTAGGACAAAAAGTAACTTGGTCTTTTCTTGATAAGCAGTGATAGCTTCAACCACTTCTTCAAAAGATAGGCCCTGGTCAATCAAGTCGTTTAATTTTTCTACGAGCAAGTCAACTTCACCGCCAGCAGACAAACTATCAATCACATGAATCTTAGTGTCAGGATGTTCTTCCAGATAAATATTCTTTGCTAGTTGAGCACTATTGTGACTGCCAGAAAGAGTACCCGTGATGGTTACTAGGAAAATGTTTTTGGCACCTTCAAATGCTCGCAAATAATCATCTGGGCTTGGACAAGCTGATTTTGAAGCTTCTGCAGTTGCATACATGGTTTCCATCATTTGGTCAATATCAAGACTGGCATCATCAATAAAGACCTGATCAGCTACTTGAATGGTTAAGGGGACACTTACAAAGGTTGTGTCAATAGCTGGTCTTTCCAGCTGACGATAATCACAACCAGAGTCAGCAATAATCTTCCAAGTCATAGAAATTCTCCATCTTTGTCAGTTATACATTGACAAAGGTTCTGTCTTTTTTTACAATTATATCATGAAAACCCTTGAAACAAAAGCCTCATCCATCTGTTGTGACAAGTAGAAAGAAAATGTTATGTCTGAACGTAGAATCTCTGAAAAGTCTCTTGAAAATCTCAGAAAATCAAACCAAGAATCCAATCTATTAACCAGAGAAGCCATTGAAACAGCCCTCTTGCAACTCTTGGAAAAAAAGGATCTGACCAAGATTAGTATTTCTGAATTGGTCAAGCGTGCAGGCGTTTCGCGTGCGGCCTTTTATCGTAATTATGATTCCAAAGAGGAGATTTTAGAGAGCGTCTTTAAAAGAACTGTCCACAATATTATGGAACAGTTGCATCATTATGATTTAAAGACAGACCTTTATCTGGTCTGGGTTCACCTTTTCCGAGAAGCAAGAAAGGAAGCCAGAGTGATTCAACTTGCCTTAGATTACCATCTGGAAAAAATCTTTGTCCAAGCCATGCAGGAATTTCTAGAAAAATACCATGGAAAATCAAAAGGTGTCAGCTCTTATCTTCATTCCTTCTGGAGTTCAGCCATCGTCTCTGTCCTCCTCAAATGGATCAAGGATGGCATGAAGGTACCAGCTGAAAAGATTGCAGACTTACGGTTACCATTTTTTAAAAAATAGAGAAAAAGGAGAAGAGATATGACTGAAAAAAGACTAGCCTGGGATGAGTATTTTGCAGCCCAAGCCCTACTGATTGCCAATCGTTCCACTTGTAAACGTGCCAAAGTGGGCGCAATTCTGGTAAAGGATAATAAGGTGATTTCCACTGGTTACAATGGTTCGGTGTCAGGGACTGAGCATTGTATTGACCATGAATGTCTGGTCATTGAAGGCCACTGTGTTCGCACCCTTCACGCTGAGGTTAATGCCATTCTCCAAGGGGCTGAACGTGGTGTTCCTAAAGGTTTTACAGCCTATGTGACCCATTTTCCTTGTCTCAACTGTACCAAACAATTGCTGCAGGTCGGCTGTAAGCGCGTGGTTTATATCAACCAGTACCGAATGGATGACTATGCCCAATACCTTTATCAAGAAAAAGGGACAGAATTGACTCATTTACCACTTGAGACAGTACAGTCAGCTCTTAAAGAGGCAGATTTAATGTAAAAATTATCAAAAATAAATGGTTTAGAAAGATTTTTAAACCGTTTTTTGGTATAATAAGAAGAATAAATTGAAAGAAGGAATTCCAAAAATGGGAAAAATTGAAGTTATTAATCATCCACTGATTCAACACAAATTGTCAATCTTGCGTCGTACAGATACTTCTACAAAAGCTTTTCGTGAGCTAGTAGATGAGATTGCAATGTTGATGGGGTATGAAGTACTTCGTGATCTTCCACTAGAAGATGTGGAAATCGAAACACCAATTACAAAAACAGTTCAAAAACAATTGGCAGGTAAGAAATTGGCTATCGTTCCAATCTTGCGTGCAGGTATCGGGATGGTTGATGGGCTCTTGAGCTTGGTTCCAGCCGCTAAAGTTGGCCACATCGGTATGTACCGTGATGAAGAAACGCTTCAACCAGTTGAGTACCTAGTGAAATTGCCTGAAGATATTGACCAACGTCAAATTTTTGTGGTAGATCCAATGTTGGCAACAGGTGGCTCAGCAATCTTGGCTGTTGATTCTCTTAAAAAACGTGGCGCATCAAATATCAAATTTGTCTGCCTTGTATCTGCTCCAGAAGGTGTAAAAGCTCTTCAAGAAGCTCATCCAGATGTAGAAATCTTTACAGCAGCCTTGGATGAACGCTTGAACGAACACGGTTATATCGTTCCAGGTCTTGGAGATGCTGGGGACCGCTTGTTCGGTACAAAATAACATCGAAAAGAAGAATGACTTGGAAAAGTATTTCCAGTCGTGAAAGGGGGTTGAATTTTTGTTTCTGTCTAATGAAAGCAGAGCAAAAATTTGACCTTTTTTGACCTAGATATTATAATAGTCTTATCTTCAGTCATTTGACCAACAAAATTAAAACTCAAAAGGAGAAATAAATGATTCCTGTAGTTATTGAACAAACAAGCCGTGGAGAACGTTCCTACGATATTTACTCACGTCTTCTCAAAGACCGCATCATTATGCTGACAGGCCCAGTTGAAGACAACATGGCCAACTCTGTTATTGCCCAATTGCTTTTCTTGGATGCCCAAGATAGTACAAAAGATATTTACCTTTATGTCAATACACCTGGTGGTTCCGTTTCAGCTGGTTTAGCAATCGTTGATACCATGAACTTTATCAAGGCGGATGTCCAAACTATCGTTATGGGTATGGCAGCATCTATGGGAACAGTCATCGCATCAAGTGGAGCAAAAGGCAAACGTTTCATGCTTCCAAATGCTGAATACATGATTCACCAACCAATGGGTGGTACAGGTGGTGGTACTCAACAAACCGATATGGCGATCGCTGCAGAACACTTGCTTAAAACTCGTAATACCTTGGAAAAAATCTTGGCTGAAAATTCAGGTCAGTCAATCGAAAAAGTTCACGCAGATGCAGAACGCGATAACTGGATGAGCGCCCAAGAAACACTTGAATATGGCTTTATTGATGAAATCATGGCCAACAATTCATTGAATTAATGATGAAAGAAGGCAAACTCGACTGGGTTTGCTTTTTTTGGTATAATAGGGAGAGATTTCTTAGAAAGAGGATTTATCATGTTTGAAAAAGTCAATCGATCTGGCTTGATTATCTATCTTTACTATAATCGTGATGCCAAAAAATTGCAGGATTATGGAGATATTACCTATCATTCCAAGAAACATCGTTACTTACAACTCTATGTTCCAACTCAAGAAGTGGAGCAATTGGTCAGACACTTGAGCAAGGAAAAATTTATAAAAAAAGTCAGAGTTTGTCATATCCAAGAGCTGGAAACACCCTTTGTGGGTAATCTTTATCGAGAGGAAAACGTTATCATCGAAAAAGTTCAAGAAAAGTGTTGACAATTTTCTGATAATTCGGTATATTCTTAACATGCTATTTATTTAAGAAATAAGGAGACAAAAAAGATGAAGAAAAAATTTGCCCTATCGTTTGTGGCGCTTGCAAGTGTAGCACTTCTTGCAGCCTGTGGAGAAGTGAAGTCTGGAGCGTCAAACGCTGCTGGTAACTCAGTAGATGAAAAGACAATCAAAATCGGATTTAACTTCGAAGAAACTGGTGCCGTAGCAGCCTACGGTACATCTGAACAAAAAGGTGCCCAACTTGCTGTTGATGAAATCAATGCAGCAGGTGGTATCGATGGAAAACAAATCGAAGTAGTTGATAAAGATAACAAGTCTGAAACAGCTGAGGCGGCTTCAGTAACAACTAACCTTGTAACCCAATCTAAAGTATCAGCAATCGTAGGACCTGCGACATCTGGTGCAACTGCAGCTGCGGTAGCGAACGCTACAAAAGCAGGTGTTCCATTGATCTCACCAAGTGCGACTCAAGATGGATTGACTAAAGGTCAAGATTACCTCTTTATCGGAACATTCCAAGATAGCTTCCAAGGAAAAATTATCTCAAACTATGTTACTGAAAAATTAAACGCTAAGAAAGTTGTTCTTTACACTGACAATGCCAGCGACTATGCTAAAGGTATTGCTAAAGCCTTCCGTGAGGCTTACAAGGGTGAAATCGTTGCAGATGAAACTTTCGTAGCAGGTGACACAGACTTCCAAGCAGCCCTTACAAAAATGAAAGGGAAAGACTTTGATGCTATCATCGTCCCTGGTTACTACACTGAAGCTGGTAAAATTGTAAACCAAGCGCGTGGTATGGGAATTGACAAACCAATCGTTGGTGGTGATGGATTCAACGGTGAAGAGTTTGTACAACAAGCAACTCCTGAAAAAGCATCAAACATCTACTTTATCTCAGGCTTCTCAACTACTGTAGAAGTTTCTGCTAAAGCAAAAGCCTTCCTTGAGGCTTACCGTGCTAAGTACAATGAAGAGCCTTCAACATTTGCAGCTTTGGCTTATGACTCAGTTCACCTTGTAGCAAACGCAGCAAAAGGTGCCAAAAACTCAGGTGAGATCAAAGACAACCTTGCTAAAACAAAAGACTTTGAAGGTGTAACTGGTCAAACAAGCTTCGATGCAGACCACAACACAGTCAAAACTGCTTACATGATGACCATGAACAATGGTAAGGTTGAAGCAGCAGAAGTTGTAAAACCATAATAGAAAATGTTGAAATAGGGAATGAGCCTCTGACTCACTCCCTGTTTCGATGTTTAAGAACCTATCAAAAAGTGAGGGAAAACCCTCGAAATTATATATAGAAAGAGTGAATCTTATGCTCCAACAACTAGTAAATGGTTTGATTCTAGGTAGTGTTTATGCACTGTTAGCCCTAGGATATACCATGGTTTACGGAATTATCAAGCTCATCAACTTCGCCCACGGTGATATTTATATGATGGGAGCCTTTATCGGTTATTTCTTGATTAATTCTTTCCAAATGAATTTCTTTGTAGCGCTTATTGTAGCGATGCTAGCGACAGCCATTCTTGGTGTCGTGATTGAATTCCTTGCTTACCGACCTTTGCGCCACTCCACTCGTATTGCTGTTTTGATTACAGCTATTGGGGTTTCCTTCTTACTGGAGTATGGCATGGTCTATCTGGTTGGTGCCAATACCCGTGCCTTCCCTCAAGCGATTCAAACAGTTCGTTATGATTTGGGACCAGTTAGCCTAACAAATGTGCAGTTAATGATTTTGGCCATTTCCTTGATTTTGATGATTTTGTTACAAGTCATTGTCCAAAAGACCAAGATGGGGAAAGCCATGCGTGCAGTATCCGTAGATAGCGATGCAGCGCAATTGATGGGGATCAACGTAAACCGTACTATCAGCTTTACCTTCGCTTTGGGTTCAGCTCTTGCGGGTGCAGCTGGTGTTCTGATTGCCCTCTATTATAACTCTCTTGAGCCTTTGATGGGGGTTACTCCAGGTCTTAAATCTTTCGTTGCCGCTGTACTTGGCGGTATCGGAATTATTCCTGGTGCGGCTCTTGGTGGATTTGTGATTGGTCTATTGGAAACCTTTGCGACAGCCTTTGGGATGTCAGACTTCCGTGATGCAATTGTTTATGGAATCTTGTTGTTGATCTTGATTGTCCGCCCAGCTGGTATTCTTGGTAAGAATGTGAAAGAGAAGGTGTAAACGATGAAGGAAAATTTAAAAGTTAATATTCTATGGTTACTCCTTTTGTTAGCTGGCTATGGCTTGATTAGTGTACTGGTTTCAGTTGGAGTACTCAATCTATTCTATGTACAGATTTTACAACAAATTGGAATTAATATTATTCTGGCTGTTGGTCTCAACTTAATCGTTGGTTTTTCAGGACAATTTTCACTTGGGCATGCTGGTTTCATGGCGATTGGTGCCTATGCAGCAGCTATTATTGGTTCTAAATCACCAACCTACGGTGCCTTCTTTGGAGCTATGCTGGTAGGGGCTTTGCTTTCAGGAGCAGTTGCCTTGCTTGTCGGAATTCCAACCTTGCGTTTGAAGGGCGACTATCTTGCGGTAGCGACTCTAGGTGTTTCTGAAATTATCCGTATCTTTATCATCAATGGCGGAAGCCTTACAAATGGTGCGGCAGGTATCTTGGGAATTCCTAACTTTACAACTTGGCAAATGGTTTACTTCTTTGTCGTGATTACAACCATTGCAACATTGAACTTCTTGCGTAGCCCGATTGGTCGATCAACCCTATCCGTTCGTGAGGATGAAATCGCTGCTGAGTCAGTTGGGGTTAATACGACTAAAATTAAAATCATCGCCTTTGTCTTTGGTGCCATTACTGCAAGTATTGCAGGATCACTTCAGGCAGGATTTATCGGTTCAGTTGTACCGAAAGATTACACTTTCATCAACTCAATCAACGTTTTGATCATTGTTGTATTTGGTGGACTTGGTTCCATTACAGGTGCGATTGTTTCAGCTATTGTCCTTGGAATTTTGAATATGCTTCTCCAAGATGTTGCTAGTGTGCGTATGATTATTTATGCTTTGGCCTTGGTATTGGTCATGATTTTCAGACCAGGTGGACTCCTTGGAACATGGGAATTGAGCCTATCACGTTTCTTTAAAAAATCTAAGAAGGAGGAACAAAACTAATGGCATTACTTGAAGTAAAACAGTTAACCAAACATTTTGGCGGTCTTACAGCTGTTGGAGATGTGACTCTTGAATTAAACGAAGGGGAACTGGTTGGACTAATTGGTCCAAACGGAGCTGGGAAAACCACCCTTTTCAACCTCTTGACGGGTGTTTATGAACCAAGTGAGGGAACAGTAACACTAGATGGTCACCTTTTGAATGGAAAGTCACCTTATAAGATTGCTTCTTTGGGACTTGGACGTACATTCCAAAATATCCGTCTCTTTAAAGATTTAACAGTTTTGGACAATGTTTTGATTGCTTTTGGCAACCATCACAAACAACATGTTTTTGCTAGTTTCTTACGCTTACCAGCTTTTTACAAGAGTGAAAAAGAATTAAAGGCTAAAGCTTTGGAATTGTTGAAAATCTTCGATTTAGATGGTGATGCAGAAACTCTTGCTAAAAATCTTGCCTACGGACAACAACGTCGTTTGGAAATTGTTCGTGCCCTCGCTACGGAACCTAAAATTCTCTTTTTGGATGAACCAGCAGCAGGTATGAACCCGCAGGAAACAGCAGAATTGACTGAGTTAATTCGTCGTATTAAAGATGAATTTAAGATTACAATCATGCTGATTGAACACGATATGAATCTGGTCATGGAAGTAACAGAACGTATCTACGTACTTGAATACGGTCGTTTGATTGCCCAAGGAACTCCAGACGAAATTAAGACCAATAAACGCGTTATCGAAGCTTATCTAGGAGGTGAAGCCTAATGTCTATGTTAAAAGTTGATAATCTTTCTGTGCATTACGGCATGATCCAAGCAGTCCGTGATGTAAGCTTTGAAGTGAATGAAGGAGAAGTTGTTTCCCTTATCGGTGCCAATGGTGCAGGTAAGACAACCATTCTCCGTACCTTGTCTGGTTTAGTTAGACCAAGCTCAGGAAAGATTGAATTTTTAGGTCAAGAAATCCAAAAAATGCCGGCTCAGAAAATCGTGGCAGGAGGTCTTTCACAAGTACCAGAAGGACGCCACGTATTCCCTGGCTTGACTGTTATGGAAAATCTAGAAATGGGTGCTTTCTTAAAGAAAAATCGTGAAGAAAATCAAGCTAACTTAAAGAAAGTTTTCTCACGTTTCCCACGTCTTGAAGAACGCAAGAACCAAGATGCAGCCACTCTTTCAGGAGGGGAACAACAAATGCTTGCCATGGGACGAGCTCTTATGTCGACACCGAAACTTCTACTTTTAGATGAACCATCAATGGGACTTGCCCCAATCTTTATCCAAGAGATTTTTGATATCATTCAAGATATCCAGAAGCAAGGAACAACTGTCCTCTTGATTGAACAAAATGCCAATAAGGCACTCGCAATCTCTGACCGAGGTTATGTACTGGAAACAGGAAAAATCGTTCTATCAGGAACAGGAAAAGAACTCGCCTCATCAGAAGAAGTCAGAAAAGCATATCTAGGTGGCTAAAACAATCCAGTGGATTGTTTTAGTCGGCAGATAGAGATTGCAGAGCAATCATCGCATAGTCCGGGGGACCTTTTTAGTCGGCGGATGAAGATTGCGAAGCAATCATCAAATCCAGTGGATTGTTTTAGTCGGTGGATGAGGATTGCAATTAAGCGACATATAATACGACTACTTTTCTTACTCATAAGAAATATAAAATATTCTAGAGCTTCAAATTAGGGAGCTCTTTTATTTATATGGTTTTTGAAAAAATAGAAGAAGGTCTTGATTTTTACTGAATATTTTCGTTTTTAAATTGACAGCAATTTTTGTTCATATTATAATATGGATAATTAAAAATTGAACAGGAGGACTAAGAAATGGTAACAGAAAAACAATTTAAACTTTTGCGTTTTATGTTGATACATAAAGAAAAGACCTTCACTCAGAGACAGTTAGCTGAAAAGCTAGATCTATCTGTAGGGACAGTTAATGCATTGGTGAAAAAATTGAAAGAAGAGAAGTGGATTGATGAGGAGCATCACTTAACTGAAATAGGCCAGAAAGTTTTAGACCTCTATCGAGTAGAAAATGCTATTATAATGGCTGCTGGTATGAGTAGTCGTTTTGCTCCTTTGTCTTATGAAATTCCAAAAGGATTGCTTCAAGTTAAGGGTGAACGCTTGATTGAGAGGGAAATCAGACAACTACAAGAAGCAGGAATAGAAGATATAACTGTTATCGTAGGCTATCTTCAAGAAAAAATGTTCTATCTTGCAGAGAAGTTTGGTGTAAAAATTGTAGTGAATAATGATTACTACAAATATAATAACTGTTCGTCTCTTATGTTGGTTAAAGATCAACTTTCCAACACTTATATTTGTTCATCGGATAATTATTTTGTGGAAAATCCTTTTGAGCAATATATTTATAGAGGTTACTACTCGACTATATTTGCAGAAGGTCAAACGGACGAATATTGTGCTATAGAAGATTCGAATCACACGATCATTGATATCCAGATTGGTGGAGAAAATACTTGGGCCATGGTGGGGCACGTGTATTTTGACCGTGCATTTAGCGAAAAATTCAAGGAAGTTTTAGAAACCGAGTTTAAGCACGAACCTTATCGGGAACAGCTTTGGGAGGATTACTATAGTCGCCATGTCAAAGAACTCCATTTAGAAGCTCGCCACTATTCATCGGATATTGTTAAAGAATTTGATTCACTGGATGAACTCCGTCAATTTGATGAACGTTATTTGGTAAATGTAGACTCAGCTATTATCGATAATATCTGTAAGACATTAAAGTGTATGGCTTCAGATATTGTCAATATCAAACCTCTAAAAGATGGGTTAACCAACACTTCATTTTCATTTGACTGTATAGGGAAAAAATATGTTTACCGTCATCCGGGCAGGGGAACTGAAAATTATATCGATCGAGCTAGTGAAGCAGCTTCTATGGAAATTGCCGCAAAATTAGAGATTGACCGTACTTTTGTAGCTATGAACAAGAATGAGGGCTGGAAAATTTCGAAATTTATCCCCAATGCTAAGCAACTTGATTATGATAATTGGGATGATGTGGCACAAGCAATGGATCTCTTGAGACGGTTACACCAATCTGGAGAAAAAACGGGACATTCCTTTGACCAATTTGATGGAATTGATGATTTTAGAGAAAAATTGAAAGCTAGAAGTCGATTTGAGTTTGATGGTCTCGAGGAATTGGATGAAACTGTTTCAATTCTCAAAAACTATTTACAGAATGATCCGAAACAGGTTGTCCTTTGTCATGGCGATTCCTATAGTCCTAATTTTTTGTTGAATGAAGCAGGTGAAATAAGCTTGATTGATTGGGAATATTCTGGAATGGGAGAGCCAGCAGGAGATTTGGGAACCTTTATCGCTTGTTCCAACTACACTGTAGAGGACGCAGAAAAAGTACTTGAAATCTATCTACAAGAAGTACCAGATAAGAAAACCAAACGTCACTACTTAGCTTATGTAGCAGTAACATCATATTATTGGTTCTTATGGGCTTTGTTCCAGGAGAGTATCGGAAAACCAGTTGGTGAGTTTCTCTACATCTGGTACCGTTATACTAAACAATATGGACAACTGGCCCTTGATTTGTATATGGAGGAAAACTAAGATGAAAACTACTTCCGAAATTGAAGAATTAGTAGCAACTGAAACAAAGAGAAGATTGGAAGAAATGGAATCACCAAACTACGAGTTTGTTCAACCATTTCTAAAAAGTGATTTCATTTTAATCATCTCCTTTGTCCTAATCAACCTTGTTTTGATTATCTTAGCAATGACAGGAGGAATTCAATAACATGTCACAAATGAATGACTATATTCAACAAGAAACCATAACAGGAATTGTTCCCATGACCAATAAGGAACGTCAGTATTCTTTTTGGGATCTCTTTCTATCGACAAGTGGTTTTGCCATCGCAACTTGGTGTTATACTCAAGGGGCTTATGTAGCTCAATATTTGACATTTAATCAAATGTTGATTAATATTTTCAGCTTTAACATTATCTGGGTCTTTATTGAATGTCTTCCTATTTTGTTTGCCGTTAAATATGGAATTGATTTGTGGATTTGGTTGAGAGCCGTTCTAGGAAAAAGAGGTGTAGCCCTGCTATCAACCATTATTAGTTTGGCTAACTTTGGATGGTATGCTGTTGCGGCTAATCTTTTTGCCAGTTCTATGATCCATTTGGCAAACAATTTTGGTCTTGGTTTAGAAAAGGGAGTATGGGCGCCTATTCTGGGTACCTTCTGTGTTCTTATCGGTACTTTCATAGCTCTCGGAGGCCCAGAAGTGATTAAATGGACCAATCGCTTCTTAGTTATTGCCTTATTGATTGTCGGTCTGATTATCGTTGGAATCTGCTTTGTAGCCGTTCCTATAACTGATATTATGAATATTCAACCAGCCACCCAAGGAGATTTGACGCCATTAGAACGTTTTATGCTCTCTGGGGAAGGAAATGTTGCCTTTGCTTTCTCTTGGTCTACACAGGCATTGGTTTTACCGCGTTTAGCAAAATCAGAACGCAGTGGTTATTGGGCTACAGCCTTATCATACGGAGTTGTGGCTCCCTTCTTCGTTGCAACTGGTGGAGTTATGGCTCTAGCCATGTTTGTCAAAACAGGTATTTATGAAAGTGATCCAACAACAATGTTATCAACTCTAAGCACTCCAGCCTTTGCACTCCTAAGTCTACTACTAGTAGCCTTTGCCAATATTGGAACCCAAGGGACAGGATCATACGTGAACTGTATGATTGTAAAAAGTGGGATGCCTAAAGTAAGTTATAAGCTAATGGTTTGGATTGCCATGGTTTACGTGAGTCTACTCACCATCTGGGGAGGAGTGGAAGAGTATTTCGGATCCTTCATCTCCCTAGCCGCTTATATTCAGGGGCCAATTATTGGTATGATTGTTGTCGATTACTTTATCTTAAGAAAACGAAAACTCGACTTACGTTCAGCCTATTTCCTTGAAGGTCATGACGCTTACGAGTTTACTAAGGGATTTAACTTGGTTGGCTTGTCTTGTGTATTTATCTCTTTATTGGTAGCAGTACTATTTGTTTACAACCCTGTAACAGCACAAATTCAAAGTCCAATCTTTTTAGTCACAACGGGTAGTGGTTTTACGGCGATATTCGGTGGCTTATTATACTGGCTAGCTAGTCTTACCCCATTGAGACGTTATATGATAAAAGATCGAGACACTGTTACAATTTAAGAAGAGAGGGGACTTCGGTTTCCTCTTAATTTATAGTGGCATTTGACGCAAGATTTTCTGATTTTTCGAAATTTTGAAAAAGAAATGTAAGCGTTTGATAGATTTACAAAAAGATTGTATAATAGGGATAAGAATAGAAAAGGAGAAGTCTCATGGCAGTTAAAGATTTTATGACCCGTAAGGTAGTATATATTAGTCCAGATACAACAGTATCTCATGCAGCAGATTTGATGAGAGAGCAAGGATTGCACCGCTTGCCTGTTATCGAAAATGATCAATTAGTTGGTTTGGTGACTGAGGGAACCATTGCCCAAGCTAGCCCATCAAAAGCAACCAGTCTTTCTATCTATGAGATGAACTATCTTCTGAATAAGACAAAAGTAAAAGATGTCATGATTCGCGATGTTGTCACCGTTTCAGGCTATGCTAGTCTGGAAGATGCAACTTATCTGATGTTAAAAAACAAGATTGGTATTCTTCCTGTAGTAGATAATCATCAAGTCTATGGGGTTATTACAGACCGTGACGTTTTCCAAGCCTTTCTTGAAATTGCAGGTTATGGCGAAGAAGGGATTCGTGTACGCTTTGTTACGGAAAATGAAGTTGGTGTTCTTGGAAAAATTGTTTCTTTGATTGTAGAAGAAAATTTGAATATCTCCCATACAGTCAATATTCCGCGTAAGGATGGAAAGGTTATTATCGAAGTTCAAATTGATGGATCAATTGATTTACCTGCTTTAAAAGAAAAATTTGAAGCTGAAAATATTCAAGTAGAAGAAATTACTCGTACTTCAGCAAAAGTCTTGTAAGAAGGGAAGCCGAAAGGCTTCTTTTTATGTTTAATAAGGGATTAGAGCAAAAGATGGAAAGAAATAAGAGATTATGGTATAATAAAACGATATAAAAAAGGAGTATTTATGGACATTTCAGAAATTCGTCAAAAAATTGACGCAAATCGTGAAAAATTAGCTTCTTTCAGGGGGTCTCTTTGACCTCGAAGGTTTAGAGGAAGAGATTGCCATCTTGGAAAACAAGATGACAGAACCTGATTTTTGGAACGATAATATAGCGGCCCAAAAAACGTCGCAAGAATTAAATGAATTAAAAAACACCTACAACACCTTCCACAAAATGGAAGAGTTGCAGGATGAAGTTGAAATTTTATTAGACTTTTTAGCTGAAGATGAGTCGGTGTATGAAGAATTGGTTGAACAGTTATCAGAACTTGATAAGATGATGACTAGTTATGAGATGACCTTGCTCTTGTCAGAACCTTATGACCATAATAATGCGATTTTGGAAATCCATCCAGGATCCGGTGGTACTGAGGCTCAGGACTGGGGTGATATGTTGCTTCGTATGTACACTCGCTATGGAAATGCTAAAGGCTTTACAGTGGAAGTATTGGATTACCAAGCAGGAGATGAAGCTGGTATTAAGTCAGTAACCCTATCATTTGAAGGACCCAATGCCTATGGTCTTCTCAAGTCAGAAATGGGGGTGCACCGTTTGGTGCGAATTTCACCATTTGACTCTGCTAAACGTCGCCATACTTCTTTCACATCTGTAGAAGTGATGCCAGAGTTGGATGATACCATTGAAGTGGAAATTCGGGAAGATGATATCAAGATGGATACCTTCCGTTCAGGTGGTGCTGGTGGACAAAACGTCAATAAGGTCTCAACAGGTGTACGTTTAACACATATTCCTACTGGGACTGTTGTCCAGTCAACGGTCGATCGTACCCAGTATGGAAATAGAGATCGTGCCATGAAGATGTTGCAGGCTAAGCTCTATCAAATGGAGCAAGAAAAGAAAGCAGCGGAAGTTGATTCCCTCAAGGGTGAGAAAAAGGAAATCACATGGGGAAGCCAAATCCGTTCATATGTTTTCACGCCTTATACTATGGTAAAAGATCATCGAACTAGCTTTGAAGTTGCGCAGGTAGATAAGGTTATGGATGGGGACCTAGATGGTTTTATCGATGCCTACCTCAAGTGGCGAATCAGCTAAGATAGAAAGGAACTCACATGTCAATCATTGAAATGAGAGATGTCGTCAAAAAGTATGATAATGGAACGACAGCTTTGCGAGGTGTCTCAGTCACTGTTGAACCCGGGGAATTTGCCTATATCGTAGGTCCGTCAGGAGCTGGGAAGTCAACATTTATTAGAGCTTTGTACCGCGAAGTAAAAATCGAAAAAGGAAGCTTAACTGTTGCTGGTTTTAATCTGGTTAAAATTAAAAAGAAAGATGTCCCTCTCCTACGTCGTAGTGTTGGGGTTGTCTTCCAAGATTATAAACTGTTACCAAAGAAAACCGTTTATGAAAATATTGCTTATGCAATGGAAGTTATTGGTGAGAGCCGCCGTAATATCAAAAAACGTGTTATGGAAGTTTTAGACTTGGTTGGATTGAAGCATAAGGTTCGTTCTTTCCCAAATGAACTTTCAGGGGGAGAACAGCAACGGATTGCAATTGCACGTGCCATTGTAAACAATCCAAAAGTATTGATTGCGGACGAACCAACAGGAAACTTGGACCCAGATAATTCATGGGAAATTATGAACTTGCTGGAACGCATCAATCTCCAAGGTACAACTGTCTTGATGGCTACCCACAACAGTCAGATTGTAAATACCTTGCGCCACCGTGTCATTGCCATTGAAAATGGCCGTGTCGTTCGTGACGAAGCTAAAGGAGAGTATGGATACGATGATTAGTAGATTTTTTCGTCATTTATTTGAATCGTTAAAAAGTTTGAAACGAAATGGCTGGATGACAGTAGCTGCTGTCAGTTCAGTTATGATTACTTTGACCTTGGTTGCAATATTTGCATCTGTTATCTTTAATACGGCTAAACTAGCTACAGATATTGAAAATAATGTTCGAGTAATGGTATACATTCGTAAGGACGTAGCTGATAATAGTGAGACGATTGAAAAAGAAGGTCAAACTGTTACAAATAACGACTACCATAAGGTATATGATGCTTTGAAAGGTATGTCAACCGTTAAAAGTGTTACCTTTTCAAGTAAAGAAGAACAATATGAAAAGTTGACAGAAACAATGGGGGACAACTGGAAAATCTTTGAAGGCGATGCCAATCCTCTCTATGATGCATATATCGTTGATACCAATACACCAAGTGATGTAAAGACAGTAGCAGAAGAGGCTAAAAAAATCGAAGGTGTATCAGAAGTTCAAGATGGTGGTGCTAATACAGAACGCTTGTTTAAGTTAGCCTCATTTATTCGTGTTTGGGGACTAGTTATCGCTGGATTATTGATTTTCATTGCGGTGTTCTTGATTTCTAATACTATACGTATCACCATCATTTCACGAAGCCGTGAAATTCAAATCATGCGTTTAGTAGGTGCTAAGAATGGTTATATCCGCGGACCTTTCTTACTTGAAGGTGCCTTCATTGGTTTACTTGGAGCAACACTTCCATCAGTTTTGGTATTTATTGTCTATAAAATGGTTTACCAATCGGTTAATAAGTCATTGGTTGGTCAGAACCTTTCGATGATATCACCAGAAATATTCAGTCCACTGATGATTGCTCTATTATTTGTGATTGGAATTTTTATCGGTTCAATCGGATCAGGAATTTCAATGCGCCGATTCCTGAAAATCTAAAATAGAAGTATATTTGAGGAGGTTTTAATATCTCCTTTTTTTCTACAAAAATTTTAGAAAAAAGTCTACTTTTTTTTATAAAAGCCTTTACAAAAAAAATTAAAGTGGTATAATTAATACATAGTTAAGTGCAAACGTTTTCGTAAAACGTTTGCCTAAATAAAAATAAAGGAGATTTGAATGATGAAAGATACATTCAAAAATGTCTTGTCTTTCGAGTTTTGGCAAAAATTCGGTAAGGCTTTGATGGTGGTTATCGCGGTTATGCCGGCTGCTGGTTTGATGATTTCAATCGGTAAGTCTATCGTAATGATTAACCCAACTTTTGCACCACTTGTAGTTACTGGTGGAATTCTTGAGCAAATTGGTTGGGGGGTTATCGGTAACCTTCACATTTTGTTTGCCCTAGCAATTGGAGGAAGCTGGGCTAAAGAACGTGCTGGTGGTGCTTTCGCCGCTGGTCTTGCCTTCATCTTGATTAACCGTATCACTGGTACAATCTTTGGTGTATCAGGAGATATGTTGAAAAATCCAGATGCTATGGTCACAACTCTCTTTGGTGGTTCAATCAAAGTTGCTGATTACTTCATCAGTGTTCTTGAAGCTCCAGCATTGAACATGGGTGTGTTTGTAGGGATTATCTCAGGTTTTGTAGGGGCAACTGCTTACAATAAATACTACAACTTCCGTAAACTTCCTGATGCACTTTCATTCTTCAACGGGAAACGTTTTGTACCATTTGTAGTTATTCTTCGTTCAGCAATCGCTGCAATTCTACTTGCTGCCTTCTGGCCAGTAGTTCAAACAGGTATCAATAGCTTTGGTATCTGGATTGCCAACTCACAAGAAACTGCACCAATCCTTGCACCATTCTTGTATGGTACTTTGGAACGTTTGCTCTTGCCATTTGGTCTTCACCATATGTTGACTATCCCAATGAACTACACAGCTCTTGGTGGTACTTATGACATTTTAACTGGTGCAGCTAAAGGTACTCAAGTATTTGGTCAAGACCCACTATGGCTTGCATGGGTAACAGACCTTGTAAACCTTAAAGGTACTGATGCAACTCAATACCAACATTTGTTAGATACAGTACATCCAGCTCGTTTCAAAGTTGGACAAATGATCGGTTCATTCGGTATCTTGATGGGTGTGATTGTGGCTATCTACCGTAATGTCGATGCTGATAAGAAACATCAATATAAAGGTATGATGATTGCGACAGCTCTTGCAACATTCTTGACAGGGGTTACTGAACCAATCGAATATATGTTCATGTTTGTAGCAACACCTATGTATCTTGTTTACTCACTTGTTCAAGGTGCGGCCTTCGCTATGGCTGACGTCGTGAACCTACGTATGCACTCATTCGGTTCAATCGAGTTCTTGACTCGTACACCTATTGCGATTAGCGCTGGTATCGGTATGGATATTGTTAACTTTATCTGGGTAACTGTTCTCTTTGCCGTAATCATGTACTTTATCGCAAACTTCATGATTCAAAAATTCAACTACGCAACTCCAGGACGTAACGGAAATTACGAAACTGCTGAAGGTTCAGAAGAAGCTAGCAGCGAAGTGAAAGTTGCAGCAGGTTCTCAAGCTGTAAACATTATCAACCTTCTTGGTGGACGTGCAAACATCGTTGATGTTGATGCATGTATGACTCGTCTTCGTGTAACTGTAAAAGATGCTGACAAAGTCGGTGATGCAGAACAATGGAAAGCAGAAGGAGCTATGGGTCTTGTCATGAAAGGACAAGGAGTTCAAGCTATCTACGGTCCAAAAGCAGACGTATTGAAATCTGATATCCAAGATATTCTTGATTCAGGTGAAATCATTCCTGAAACTCTTCCAAGTCAAATGACAGAAGCGCAACAAAACACTGTTCAATTCAAAGGTCTTACTGAGGAAGTTTACTCAGTAGCAGACGGTCAAGTTGTTGCCTTGGAACAAGTGAAAGATCCAGTATTTGCTCAAAAAATGATGGGCGACGGATTTGCTGTAGAACCTGCAAATGGAAACATTGTATCTCCAGTTTCAGGTACTGTATCAAGCATCTTCCCCACAAAACATGCTCTTGGTCTTGTGACTGAAGCGGGTCTTGAAGTACTTGTTCATATTGGTTTGGACACAGTAAGTCTTGAAGGAAAACCATTTACTGTTCATGTAGCTGAAGGACAAAAAGTTGCAGCAGGTGATCTTCTTGTCACAGCTGACTTGGATGCTATCCGTGCAGCAGGTCGTGAAACTTCAACAGTGGTTGTCTTCACAAATGCTGAAGCTATTAAATCAGTTAAATTAGAACAAACAGGTTCTCTTGCAGCTAAAACAGCAGTTGCTAAAGTAGAATTGTAATACACTTGAGGTTGGAAGCTGTTTTCCAACCTCTTGTTTTAGGAGAAAAGCATGAAATTTTTAACACTCAATACTCATAGCTGGATGGAAAAAGAAGCCGAGGAAAAATTCCAGCTTTTGCTTGAAGATATTCTTGATAAAGATTATGATTTGATTTGTTTCCAAGAAATCAATCAGGAAATCACCTCGCCTAAGGTAGAAGTTAATGATCTCTATCAAGCTTTGCCAGCAGCTGAGCCGATTCATCAAGATCATTATGTTAGACTTTTGGTTGAAAAGTTGTCAGAGCAAGGGAAAGATTACTACTGGACTTGGGCCTATAACCATATTGGTTATGACCGCTACCATGAAGGTGTGGCTATCTTGTCTAAAACACCTATTGAAGCAAGAGAAATTTTGGTTTCAGATGTGGATGATCCAACAGACTATCATACTCGCCGTGTCGCTCTAGCTGAAACTGTAGTCGATGGTCAGGAACTTGCAGTTGCCAGTGTCCACCTTTCTTGGTGGGATAAAGGTTTCCAAGAAGAATGGGCACGATTTGAGGCTGTCTTGAAAGAATTGAACAAGCCACTTTTGCTAGCTGGAGATTTCAACAACCCAGCTGGTCAGGAAGGTTACCAAGCTATTTTAGCTAGTCCATTAGGCTTACAAGACGCTTTTGAAGTCGCTAAAGAGAAAAGCGGTAGCTATACCGTTCCACCAGAAATTGATGGCTGGAAGGGGAACACAGAACCCCTTCGAATCGACTATGTCTTTACTACCAAGGAGTTAGAGGTAGAAAATTTACATGTCGTATTTGATGGTAACAAGAGTCCACAAGTTAGTGACCACTATGGCTTGAATGCTATTTTAAACTGGAAATAATGACTGAAAAGAGGTTGGAATTATAACATTTCAGCCTTTTTCTGACTAGAAAAGCTACTGGAAATAGCCTAAATAAGTGAGACTACTGAAATGTAATAAAATGTGGTATAATTGATATGATAGATAGAATCGAGGATATTATGTCATTTACGAAATTTCAATTTAAAAACTATATTAGAGAAGCCTTGGAGGAGTTAAAATTTACAACTCCTACAGAGGTACAAGATAAGTTGATTCCTATTGTCTTGGCAGGTCGTGACCTAGTCGGTGAATCAAAAACAGGTTCAGGTAAGACTCACACTTTCCTATTACCGATTTTCCAGCAATTAGATGAAACTAGCGATAGTGTGCAAGCAGTGATTACTGCACCGAGTCGTGAATTAGCTACTCAGATTTACCAAGCAGCCCGTCAGATTGCTGCCCACTCAGAAGTGGAAGTTCGTGTGGTTAATTATGTGGGTGGTACGGATAAGGCTCGCCAGATTGAGAAATTGGCAAGTAACCAGCCTCATATTGTTATTGGAACACCAGGCCGTATCTACGACTTGGTTAAATCCGGTGACCTGGCTATTCACAAGGCTAAGACCTTTGTTGTCGATGAAGCAGACATGACCTTGGATATGGGATTCTTAGAAACTGTTGATAAGATTGCTGGCAGCCTTCCAAAAGACCTGCAATTCATGGTCTTCTCAGCAACTATTCCACAAAAACTGCAACCATTCTTGAAAAAATACTTGTCAAATCCTGTTATGGAAAAAATCAAGACCAAAACGGTCATTTCTGATACCATTGATAATTGGTTGATTTCGACCAAGGGCCGAGATAAGAATGCTCAAATTTACCAGTTGACTCAGTTGATGCAGCCTTATTTGGCAATGATTTTTGTTAACACTAAAACGCGTGCTGATGAATTGCATTCATATCTGACTGCTCAAGGCTTGAAGGTGGCAAAAATCCATGGGGATATTGCCCCTCGTGAGCGCAAACGTATCATGAACCAGGTTAAAAATCTGGATTTTGAGTATATTGTCGCAACAGATTTGGCAGCGCGTGGAATTGACATTGAAGGTGTCAGTCATGTCATCAATGATGCCATTCCACAAGACCTATCTTTCTTTGTGCACCGTGTTGGTCGTACCGGACGAAATGGCCTACCAGGTACAGCCATTACCCTTTACCAACCAAGCGATGACTCGGATATCCGTGAGTTGGAGAAATTAGGAATCAAGTTTACTCCGAAGATGGTAAAAGATGGAGAATTCCAAGATACCTATGACCGTGATCGTCGTGCCAACCGTGAGAAAAAACAAGATAAGCTTGATATTGAAATGATTGGTTTGGTTAAAAAGAAAAAGAAAAAAGTCAAACCAGGTTATAAGAAGAAGATTCAATGGGCGGTTGATGAAAAACGCCGGAAAAACAAGCGTGCTGAAAATCGCGCTCGCGGCCGTGCAGAGCGTAAAGCAAAACGCCAAACATTTTAATAGAAACTGTTGGAGTACTGAGCTCCAACTTTTTTATTTATGAGAACGAACTATCTAAACAGAAACACTACATTAAAGACTGTAAATTGCGTTAAAAAATGGTATAATGATAAAGTTATATAGTCCCGATAAGATGGTAGAAATTTCTATTTTTTTGTTTCGAGTCGTAACTCGCAAAGAATGACGGCTCTAAAGTAGTTGCTCGTCATTTTACGGTTGCCGCTATAAGGCGGTCACCCTATGCGCCTTACTAGCTTCAGAAATAAAAAAGTATCGTTTTTATTTCTTACGCGTTGTAACTCTTAGAAAATGAAAATGCCTATCAGTACTTTGTAACTCTATAACACTATTTTTAAGGGGGGACATTTTTATGTCAGAACGTAAATTATTCACGTCTGAATCTGTATCTGAGGGGCATCCAGATAAGATTGCAGACCAAATTTCAGATGCGATTTTGGATGCTATTTTAGCTAAGGATCCAGAGGCGCACGTTGCTGCTGAGACAGCTGTCTATACTGGTTCCGTCCATGTTTTTGGTGAAATATCTACAAATGCTTATGTGGATATTAACCGTGTGGTTCGTGACACTATTGCAGAGATTGGCTACACCAATACAGAATATGGTTTTTCTGCTGAGACTGTAGGAGTACATCCATCTTTGGTGGAACAATCTCCTGACATTGCTCAAGGTGTTAACGAAGCCTTGGAGGTTCGTGGGAATGCAGACCAAGATCCGCTTGATTTGATTGGTGCTGGTGACCAAGGGCTCATGTTTGGATTTGCAGTGGATGAAACAGAAGAGCTCATGCCATTGCCAATCTCACTCAGTCATAAATTGGTTCGTCGTCTGGCAGAACTTCGTAAGTCTGGGGAAATCAGCTATCTTCGCCCAGATGCCAAATCACAAGTTACAGTTGAATATGATGAGAATGACCGTCCAGTACGTGTGGACACAGTTGTTATTTCAACTCAGCACGATCCAGAAGTCAGCAACGAACAAATTCATAATGATGTGATTAACAAGGTCATTAAAGAGGTTATTCCAGCCTCTTACTTGGATGAGCAAACAAAATTCTTCATCAATCCTACTGGTCGTTTTGTAATCGGTGGACCTCAAGGGGACTCAGGTTTGACTGGTCGTAAGATTATCGTAGATACATATGGTGGCTACTCTCGTCACGGCGGTGGTGCTTTCTCTGGTAAAGATGCGACTAAGGTGGACCGTTCAGCCTCTTATGCGGCTCGTTATATTGCCAAGAATATCGTTGCAGCAGGCCTTGCTAAGAAAGCAGAAGTGCAATTGGCTTATGCTATCGGTGTTGCTCAGCCTGTTTCTGTTCGTATCGATACCTTCGGTACAGGAACAGTAGCCGAAAGCAAACTTGAAAAAGCTGCTCGTCAAATCTTTGACCTTCGTCCTGCAGGAATTATCCAAATGCTGGACCTTAAGCGTCCAATTTACCGTCAAACAGCGGCTTATGGACACATGGGACGTACAGATATTGACCTTCCATGGGAACGTTTGGATAAGGTAGATACTTTGAAAGAAGCAGTCAAATAGATAAGAAAACCAACGTTTTGAACGTTGGTTTTTATAAATATAAGTTATCCTTATTTAAATAGGATTTGTAAATTGCTGGCCTGTTATAATTTATTCATTGTTTTTAAAAATGCCCAGTTACCAATTGATTTTGACCCGTATTTTAAGTCCATATGGTCCAGTAATACATAATCGTTTTTCTCGTAGAATGAGGAATTTCTAGCTGTACTGGTTATGAGTCCCAAGTGTTTACAGCCTTTTGATTTGACATAAGGTTCAATCCCTTGTGTCAGAAAAGTACTGCCTATTCCCTGCCCCTTACTTGCTGTATTAACAGCTAAAGCCATCAAATACCAATCAAACTCTCCTGATTGTTCTAAGTGCTTTTTGGAACGTTTTACAAAGTCAAAGTATTTAAAAAGATTTCGTGGTCGAATGTAGCGAAAAATGTTTGTTCCGCCATTTTGTAGATAGGATAGTATACAGAAATCCTTTTGTTGCAAAAGGGCGACTGCACGTAATTCTCCATCTTGTTCCGCAACTAAACAGTTTCCTTTTTTAATATAGACTTTAGTAAGCAGAATTTGCAATGTTTCTACAAAAGCAGGATAGGAGTCAGGTTTCTTTAAATCATCAGTTATAATCGTTAAAAAGGGATAGTCAAGAAAGGAAATGGCTAATAGTTTTCCAATTTTTTCGCTTTCTTCAATTCTTGCCTCTCGATATATCATGTCTCCCATGCTTGTCTCCTTAGTTAGCTATAAAACCGTGTTTGATAGGATTTTAAGAAAAAAATTGGAGATGATTTAAAAAGCTAAATAAATCTAATTTTGTTCCATAAGGTTTAAAACACTTTCTAATCTCTCCAAAATGTTATTTGGTTGGAATCGAAATTCCAATTAATTTTTCTGAATAGAGGGTTTTGATGTTGGCCTCATCAATAGCGTCCTTATCAATTTTACGTTTCAAGAAAAATTCTTGAATAGCTTCGATTTCAGGTTCACGAATAGCTCGGTGTTTGTTTGAGATGAGGATTTCATAGTGAAGCGGAGCTTGAGTAAAAATAACATCTGTATTCCCTGCAGAATAAACCTCAACAAGGGTTGCATCTGTACTTTCTAGCTGGCTTTTAACAAGTTGCGAGTGTGAGTTTGTCGTATTGATTAGCTTCATAACATTTCCTCCGATTTTCTAATTCTATTATAGCACTTTTTAAATAAAGTAGTTTGATTTATACTCAATGAAAATCAAAGAGCAAACTAGGAAGCTAGCCGCAGGCTGTACTTGAGTATGGCAAGGCGAAGCTGACGTGGTTTGAATTTGATTTTCGAAGAGTATTAGTCAATCTTATGCTGTTTTTTCCAAGATTGGATTGCCCATTTATGGCTACCACGTTTGAGATTTTCAATAGCCTTGTCAATAGGGAACCAGGCAATATGATTAAAGTCTTCTAGTGGCTTTTGCACTTCTTTGAAAGAAGTTGCTTCATAGAGGTAGGCAGGATTGTAGTAGTAGGTGTCACGGTGACGAGAGTAGAAATATTCGTCAGCTTGTCCGTAATAGCTACCAATTTCAGCTGTGAAACCAAGCTCTTCAATCAATTCACGCTTTAGGGCTTCTTGATGATTTTCACCTGCTTCAATTTCTCCACCTGGTAGAAACCAAGCACCATTTGGTGCTTGAACAAGAACAATTTGTTTTTGTTCAGCATCAGGGATAACTGCATATACGCCATAGCGTGAAACATAGTCTGTATTTGCTTTCTTTTCTCCGAAAGTTGGGTTTGCCATTGGATTTTCCTCATTATTTATTATCTTTATTATTATCTTAATGGACAAAGGTCTAGCTGTCAAGAATTTATAGTTATTTTAATAAAAAGGAGCAGAAAATTTTCATTTTCTACTCCTTTTCTATAGGATTTATACTTCTTTTTCAGAAGTCTTTACTTCAGCTTTTTTGGCAGATTTGATTTGAATGTTGCCCTTGCTGGTCATCACTGCCTTGAGGTCTTTTTCGCTTGGATTTTCAAGGTAGTAGTCAGTGATTGCGTCCTCAATATAGTCTTGAATAGTACGACGAAGTGGGCGTGCTCCCATTTTTGGATCATAGCCGAGGTCAACTAATTTTTCCTTGACCTTTTCAGTTACATCCAAATGAATGTTGTTGCTAGAAAGGCGCTTGTTAACGTCTGCAAGCATAAGCTCGACAATCTGAAGGAGGTTATCTTTGCTGAGAGCCTTAAATTCGATAATGCCATCAAAACGGTTCATAAACTCTGGACTAAAGAAGTTACCGAGTTCACCGAGAACAGAGTTGGTACGTCCTTCGCGAGCTGCCCCAAATCCAACGCTGGCTTCTGCCTTACCTGTACCTGCATTTGAAGTCATGATAATGATGGCATCCTTGAAGCTGACGGTACGGCCTTGCCCATCTGTCAAACGACCATCGTCCAAGACCTGGAGGAACATGTGCATAACATCTGGATGGGCTTTCTCAACTTCATCCAAGAGAATAAGAGAATATGGATTGCGACGAACTTTTTCCGTTAATTGCCCAGCCTCATCATAGCCAACATAACCTGGAGGGGCACCGACTAATTTAGCCACACTGTGTTTTTCCATGTATTCACTCATGTCAAAGCGAATCATACTGTCAGCAGAACCAAAGAGTTCGATAGCTAGTTGTTTGGAAAGTTCTGTCTTACCGACCCCAGTTGGCCCGACAAAGAGGAAACTTCCAATCGGACGGTTAGGGGTACCGAGACCGACACGATTACGGCGAATAGCCTTGGCAATCTTATCGACTGCATCATCTTGGCCAATAACATGAGACTTGAGGTCTTCGGCTAGATGGATGAGTTGAGATTGTTCTTTCTCTTTTAAATCACCAACAGGGATATTTGTTTTCTGCTCGATAATGTGCTCAATGGTTTTCTCGCTGATGATAGGAGTATCTTGGTCCGTGACCTTCTTCTTTTGCATTTCCTTATACTTGGTAATCTGGTCACGGAAGTAGGCAGCTTTCTCAAAATCTTCTTCTCGTGTAGCTTGAGATTTGAGATTTTCAGCCTCAATCAAGCGCTGATCAATCACTTTAGGGTCTACAAAATTCAAGGTCAAATTCATCTTAGAACCCGCTTCATCTAGGAGGTCAATGGCCTTGTCAGGTAAGAAGCGATCTTGGATGTAACGATTGGAAAGAGTTGCAGCTGCTTCAATTGCAGCATCGGTATATTGAACGTGGTGGTAGTCTTCGTATTTCTTTTGAATACCTTTGAGGATTGTGATTGTTTCGTCCACTGTTGGTTCATCGACCTTAACAGGCTGCATACGACGCTCTAGGGCTGCATCTTTTTCAATGATACGGTATTCATTGAGGGTAGTAGCACCGACCAATTGCAGCTCTCCACGAGCAAGGGCGGGCTTGAGGATATTTCCTGCATCCATATTGCCATCGCCCGCAGAACCAGCACCGACAATTTCATGGATTTCATCGATAAAGAGGATGATGTCCTCACGTTTGCGAATTTCTTCCATGAGTTTTTGCATGCGTTCTTCAAATTGTCCACGGATACCCGTTCCTTGAACTAAGCTAACCACATCCAGACGGATGACTTGTTTTCCTTGTAGTTTATGGGGAACATCTCCATCAACTATTTTCTGAGCTAGACCTTCGACAACGGCAGTTTTTCCGACACCTGGTTCACCGATAAGAACAGGATTATTCTTGGTTCTGCGATTGAGAATTTCTATGACACGGATAATCTCATCGTCGCGCCCAATAACGGGGTCAATATCTCCACGACGGGCAATTTCAGTTACGTTGATACCAAATTCTTCCAGTAGGCCTTTTTCTTGGCTTGGTGGAGGAGTTTGAGCAGGTCCACGATTTTGGGAACCATAACCGCCATTTCCACCGTAACCTCCACCTGATTGGGTTGGGGGAGTCGGAGGAGTATTGTTAGAAGGCCTGAAATTGTTTAGGTCATTGAAGAAATCACCAAAGGGATCAAAGTCACGATTGTTCAGATCCGTAATACCTTTAAAGAGGCTATTGTTAGGATCTGTCTTGATAATCTTATAGCAGTTTTGACAGAGGTCAATTTGTTTTTGCTTTCCATTGAGATTGGTATAAAGATGAATCGTTGAGTCATTGATTTTACAGTTTTGACAAAGCATACATCTACCTCATTTCTTTCTTTAGCCTGACCTGTCTAAAGGTCAAAAATAGTCAAATTTCTATACTCTCATTATAACAGGATTGGGGTGTAAAGCAAGTAAAAAGATTGCAGCTGTGAGAAGTTGTTACAATGAAAATTTTTGAGATTTTAGGGAATAAAAAAATCCTATTTGTGAGACAAAAAGGATTTTGGTTAGACATGCAGGGTGTAATCCCAGCTTGTTTTGTATTAGTAAAGGAGTTCGTAAATCTCCATTGCAATCAAGTCAATGCTGTCAAACGTATAAGTTTCGCGAGCTTCGACATCACGAAGGGTAAAGATTGAGCCGTTTTCTTCGTCGTGGCTGTATGCAACTTCTGCAACAACAACTCCTTCGCGTTCAAAATTACGTTTTAAATTTCCGCCGTCTTTTGCCATTGCTTCAAGGCGGTTGATGATTCTAACCAAATGTGATTCCATTTTGATTCTCCTTCATTTCTTATCGTTACTATTTTACCATAAAGGAGGCCAACTTGCCTAGAAAAAACTAAGATTTCTCGCTAATTCTACCAGCTTAAAGTTTTTTTGAATAAATCAGACAAAGGATTTGAATTTTAATTCAATACATGTTATAATCATACAGTATTCTATTTTAGAAAGCAGTGTGACTATGAATTTTTCTTTTTTACCTAAGTATTTACCTTATTTTAACTATGGGGCTATCGTGACGGTTCTCATTTCTATTTGTGTTGTCTTTTTGGGGACTATTTTGGGTGTTGTCTTGGCTTTTGGACAACGTTCAAAGTTTAAACCGCTTGTCTGGCTCGCCAACTTGTACGTTTGGATTTTCCGCGGGACGCCGATGATGGTTCAGATTATGATTGCCTTTGCCCTTATGCATATCAATGCTCCGACTATTCAGGTTGGGATTTTGGGTGTTGATCTTTCTCGTCTGATTCCAGGGATTTTGATTATTTCTATGAACAGTGGTGCTTATGTTTCTGAGACTGTTCGGGCCGGAATCAATGCGGTTCCTAAAGGTCAGTTAGAAGCGGCTTATTCGTTAGGGATTCGTCCTAAAAATGCTATGCGCTATGTGATTTTGCCACAAGCTATCAAAAATATTTTGCCAGCATTGGGGAACGAATTTATCACTATTATCAAGGATAGTTCCCTCTTATCAGCTATCGGTGTCATGGAGTTGTGGAATGGGGCTACAACAGTTTCTACAACAACCTATCTACCTCTGACACCACTTTTATTTGCAGCCTTTTACTACTTGATTATGACCTCTATTTTGACAGTAGCCTTGAAAGCTTTTGAAAAACGTATGGGACAAGGAGATAAAAAATAATGACAGAAACCTTGATAAAAATTGAAAATTTACATAAATCCTTTGGAAAGAATGAAGTATTGAAGGGCATCAACCTCGAGATTAAAAGAGGAGAAGTTGTCGTTATCATCGGTCCTTCAGGGAGCGGGAAATCTACCTTACTTCGTTCTATGAATTTGTTGGAAGAAGCGACCAAGGGGAAGGTTATCTTTGAGGGAGTCGATATTACGGACAAGAAGAATGACCTGTTTGCCATGCGTGAGAAGATGGGGATGGTTTTCCAACAATTTAACCTCTTTCCTAATATGACTGTGATGGAAAATATCACCTTGTCTCCTATCAAGACCAAAGGTGAGAGCAAGGCAGTGGCTGAGAAGAGAGCCCAAGAACTTTTGGAAAAAGTTGGTTTGCCAGATAAGGCAGATGCTTACCCACAGAGTTTGTCAGGTGGTCAGCAACAGCGGATAGCTATTGCGCGTGGTTTAGCTATGGAACCTGATGTTTTGCTCTTTGACGAGCCAACTTCAGCCCTGGACCCTGAAATGGTAGGTGAGGTGTTGGCTGTTATGCAAGACTTAGCCAAGTCAGGAATGACCATGGTTATCGTAACACATGAAATGGGATTTGCTCGTGAGGTGGCAGACCGTGTCATCTTTATGGCAGATGGTGTGGTTGTTGAAGATGGGACACCTGAACAGATTTTTGAACAAACCCAAGAACAACGGACTAAAGACTTCTTGAGTAAGGTTTTATAAGTTAGCTTTGCTGAGCTGTTTGTAGTCAGTTTTAAACTTTCAAGAGAAGATTAGTGAAAAGCTAGGCTCAATACCAGTCAAGTGGAACTTACTTTGAGAAGTTACCCCCCTTATTAATAACATCCATAAATTGGATATTAGGATTTTTAATATAAAGTAGTTTTGTGTTAAAATATAATTGTTCCATATGATTCTCTCTAATGATGGTTTGGTTACTTTTCATTATAGATTATATGGGGCTTTTTTCTACAAGAAAATAGGTTTCATAATATCTATAAGAAATTTATCCTATATAAATATCATAGAGCATTTTTTATGTGGAAAACTCAGGGAAATCATCGCTTTTTTCATAAAAAAATGCTATAATGAAGGGTATGAAATATCACGATTATATCTGGGATTTAGGTGGAACTTTACTGGATAATTACGAAACTTCAACAGCTGCATTTGTTGAAACTTTAGCTCTGTATGGCATCACACAAGACCATGACAGTGTCTATCAAGCTTTAAAGGTTTCTACTGATTTTGCGATTGAGACATTCGCTCCCAACTTAGAGAATTTTTTAGAAAAGTACAAGGAAAATGAAGCCAGAGAGCTGGAACATCCGATTTTGTTTGATGGAGTTTCTGACTTATTGGAAGACATTTCAAATCAAGATGGCCGTCATTTTTTGGTCTCTCACCGTAATGATCAGGTCTTGGAAATTTTAGAAAAAACCTCTATAGCAGCTTATTTTACAGAAGTGGTGACTTCTAGCTCAGGCTTTAAGAGAAAACCAAGTCCAGAGTCCATGATTTATTTAAGAGAAAAGTATCAAATTAACTCTGGTCTTGTCATCGGTGATCGGCCGATTGATATCGAAGCAGGGCAAGCTGCTGGACTCGATACCCACTTGTTTACCAGTATCGTGAATTTAAGACAAGTATTAGACATGTAAGAAAAAGGAATAAGATGACAGAAGAAATTAAAAATCTGCAGGCACAAGATTATGATGCCAGTCAAATTCAAGTTTTAGAGGGCTTAGAGGCTGTTCGTATGCGTCCAGGGATGTATATCGGATCGACCTCAAAAGAAGGTCTTCACCATCTAGTCTGGGAAATTGTTGATAACTCAATTGATGAGGCCTTGGCAGGATTTGCTAGCCATATTCAAGTCTTTATTGAGCCAGACAATTCGATCACTGTTGTCGATGATGGACGTGGGATTCCAGTCGATATTCAGGAAAAAACAGGCCGACCTGCCGTTGAGACTGTCTTTACTGTCCTTCATGCTGGAGGAAAGTTTGGCGGTGGCGGCTACAAAGTTTCAGGTGGTCTTCACGGAGTGGGGTCATCCGTAGTTAATGCCCTATCCACTCAATTAGATGTTCATGTCCACAAAAACGGAAAGATTCACTACCAAGAGTACCGTCGTGGTCATGTTGTTGCTGATCTTGAAGTGGTTGGGGACACAGATAGAACCGGAACAACGGTTCACTTCACACCAGACCCAGAAATCTTTACGGAAACAACAACCTTTGATTTTGATAAATTAAATAAACGGATTCAAGAGTTAGCCTTTCTAAATCGCGGTCTTCAAATCTCCATCACAGATAAGCGCGAGGGGTTAGAACAAACTAAGCATTATCACTATGAAGGTGGGATTGCTAGCTACGTTGAATATATCAATGAGAATAAGGATGTTATTTTTGATACACCAATTTACACAGATGGTGAGATGGATGATATCACAGTCGAAGTAGCTATGCAGTACACAACGGGTTACCATGAAAACGTCATGAGTTTTGCCAACAATATTCATACCCATGAAGGTGGAACGCATGAGCAAGGTTTCCGTACAGCACTGACTCGTGTTATTAACGATTATGCTCGTAAGAATAAGTTGCTTAAAGATAATGAAGACAATCTGACAGGGGAAGATGTTCGCGAAGGGTTAACTGCAGTTATCTCAGTTAAACACCCAAATCCACAGTTTGAAGGACAAACCAAGACAAAACTGGGGAACAGCGAAGTAGTCAAGATTACCAATCGTCTTTTCAGTGATGCTTTCTCTGATTTCCTCATGGAAAATCCACAGATTGCTAAACGTATCGTGGAAAAAGGGATTTTAGCTGCCAAGGCTCGTGTGGCTGCCAAGCGTGCGCGTGAAGTCACTCGTAAAAAATCTGGTTTGGAAATTTCCAACCTTCCAGGGAAATTAGCAGACTGTTCTTCTAACAATCCTGCGGAAACAGAACTCTTTATCGTCGAAGGAGACTCAGCGGGTGGATCAGCCAAATCTGGTCGTAACCGTGAGTTCCAGGCTATCCTTCCAATTCGCGGTAAGATTTTGAACGTTGAAAAAGCAAGTATGGATAAGATTCTTGCTAATGAAGAAATTCGTAGTCTTTTCACAGCGATGGGAACTGGATTTGGTGCAGAATTCGATGTTTCAAAAGCCCGTTACCAAAAGCTCGTTTTGATGACCGATGCCGATGTCGATGGAGCCCATATTCGTACTCTTCTTCTAACCTTGATTTATCGTTATATGAAACCAATTTTAGAAGCTGGTTATGTTTATATCGCCCAACCTCCAATCTATGGTGTCAAGGTTGGAAGCGAGATTAAAGAATATATCCAGCCAGGAGCAGACCAAGAAATCAAACTCCAAGAAGCTTTAGCCCGCTATAGTGAAGGTCGTACCAAACCGACTATTCAGCGTTATAAGGGGTTAGGTGAAATGGACGATCATCAGTTGTGGGAAACAACCATGGATCCCGAGCATCGCTTGATGGCCAGAGTTTCTGTGGATGATGCGGCTGAAGCAGATAAAATCTTTGATATGTTGATGGGGGATCGAGTAGAACCTCGTCGTGAATTTATCGAAGAAAATGCCGTCTATAGTACACTTGATGTCTAAAAAATCGGGAGAAGTAGTTCCCTTGGTCTAAAAAATATGATATAATCATTACGATTGTTTCAAGTAAAAAAGGAGTTTAATATGTCTGGTGGACTAGTAATTTATCTTGCAATTGCAGTTGCAGTTTTCTTAGTGATTGCCTATGCTATCGCAATCTACGTACGAAAACGCAATGAAAGTAAATTAGCAATTTTAGAAGAGAAAAAAGAAGAGCTGTACAATCTTCCAGTAAACGATGAAGTTGAAGCTGTTAAAAATATGCACTTGATTGGACAAAGTCAAGTGACTTTCCGTGAATGGAATCAAAAATGGGTTGATTTATCTCTTAATTCTTTTGCCGATATCGAAAATAATCTTTTCGAGGCAGAAGGTTATAACAATTCATTCCGTTTTTTCAAGGCCAGTCATCAAATTGACCAAATTGAGAGCCAAATTACCTTGATTGAAGAAGATATTGCGGCAATTCGCAATGCCTTGGCAGATTTGGAGAAACAAGAGTCTAAAAATAGTGGACGTGTTCTTCATACCTTGGACTTGTTTGAAGAGTTGCAACACCGAGTTGCTGATCATTCTGAAGAATATGGCCAAGGTTTGTCTGAAATCGAAAAACAATTGGAAAATATCCAATCAGAGTTTTCTCAGTTTGTTACTTTGAACACTTCAGGTGACCCAGTAGAAGCTGCTGTGATTTTGGATAATGCTGAGAATCATATCTTGGCTTTGAGTCATATTGTTGACCGCCTGCCAGCAATTGTAAAAGCATTATCTAAAGAGTTACCTGATCAATTGGATGATTTGGAGGATGGTTACAGTAAGCTTTTAGATGCTAACTATCATTTTGCTGAGACGGATATTGAATCTCGCTTCCAATTGCTTTATGAAGCTTTGAAGAAAAATCACGAAAATATTGCACAATTAGAGTTGGATAATGCTGAGTATGAAAATACTCAAGTTCAAGAAGAAATCAATTTACTCTATGATATCTTTACACGAGAAATTGCTGCTCAAAAAGTAGTAGAAGGCTTAGTTGCAACCCTTCCTACATATTTGAAACACATGAAAGATAGTAATGCTGTTTTAGTAGAAGATATTCAACGATTAAGTAATAACTACCTGCTTTCTGAAACGGATGTTAGTCATGTTCACAGATTACAAGCTGAGTTAGAATCTCTGGAAGAATCTGTATTGGAATTAACTTCTGAACAAGAAGAACACTCTGAACCTTATTCATTCCTTGAAGAACGTTTGGAAAACTTACAAGCGACTTTGAAAGAAATTGAAGATGAACAAGTTGCGGTTAGTCAACGTCTTGCTCAGATTGAAAAAGATGATATCAATGCTCGCCAAAAGGCAAATGTTTATGTTAATCGTCTTCACACAATTAAGAGATACATGGAAAAACGTAATCTTCCAGGTATTCCTCAGAATTTCTTACAGTTGTTCTTTACAGCAAGTAACCATACTGAAGAGTTGATGGCTGAACTAGAAGAAGCTCGGGTCAATATCGAAGCTGTGAACCGTATGCTTGAAATTACAACAAATGATATGGAAGCACTTGAAGAAGAAACCTATAATATTGTTCAATATGCAACGTTGACAGAACAATTGCTACAGTATTCGAACCGTTACCGCTCATTTGATGAACGAATTCAAGAAGCCTTTAATGAATCATTAGAAATTTTTGAAAAAGAATTTGATTATCATGCTTCATTTGATAAGATTTCGCAAGCTTTGGAAGTTGCAGAACCAGGTGTAACCAACCGTTTTGTTACTTCATACGAAAAAACACGTGAGACGATTCGTTTCTAACATAATAAAAGGCTCTATAATATTTGTAGTGGGTAAATCCCTCTATAGATATTATAGAGCGTATTTTTTTGTTCAAAACGAGTAATAGTACTTATTTCTCATTGAAATTATAGCCTGAATTTGATATGATATTTCTATGGATAAAAGTAGAGCAAATCGTGTTGAGCACGATAAAAAGAGAATCGGTTTAATAGCCCTAGTAGCTATCTTTTCAGTAAGTATTTGTGTCCTTGGTTCAATGATTGGATACAAAATATATACAAAGCAAAGTTTTGAACAAAGGATTGAAACGCTCAAGAAAGAGAAAGATGATCAATTGAGTGAGGGAAATCAGAAAGATCATTTTCGTAAGGGACAAGCCGAAGTAATTGCCTATTATCCTCTCCAAGGGGAGCAAGTGATTTCATCTGTAAAAGAAATCATGACACAGGATATTAAGGAAAATCTGGAAGACAAGGAAAATCTGGTTTTTTATTATACGGAGAAACAGGATTCGACTTTAAAAGGGATTGTTAACCGAAGTGTGATGAAACAAGTCTATGATTTAACTTCGTCAAAAGTTGAAGAGACTGAAAAAACTAGTCTGGCAAAAGTCCATTTGACAGAAGATGGTAAAACTTTTACACTTGATCAATTATTTTCAGATCCTAGTAAAGCCAAAGAGCAGTTGTTAAAAGAAATCACCTCTTTCTTACAGGATAAGAAATTGGAGCAAGAAAAGATCGATCAGCTTGTTAAAGGCTTCTCTGACCAAGACTTGTCTGCATGGAATTTTGATTACAAGGATAGTCAGATTATCCTTTATCCAAGTCAGGCAGTTGAAAATCTAGACGAGATTGCCTTACCAATATCTAGTTTCTTTGAAGTTATTCAGTCCTCTTATTTATTAGATAAGGATGCAGAGCTATATAAGGCTTATTATGAAAAGAAAAATCGTAAAGTAGTAGCCTTGACTTTTGATGATGGACCAAATCCTGCAACGACAAATCAAGCCTTAGATACTCTCTCTAAGTACGGAATTAAAGCAACTTTCTTCGTTCTGGGTAAGAATGTTTCTGGAAATGAAGAGATTTTGAAACGTATGAAATCGGACGGCCATGTTATTGGAAACCATAGTTGGAGTCATCCAGTGCTTTCAAAACTTTCCCTTGATGAAGCTAAAAAACAAATTACTGATACAGAGGATGCGCTAACTAAGGTGCTGGGCTCTAGTTCTAAACTTATGCGTCCGCCTTATGGAGCTATTACAGATGACATTCGAAATAGTCTCGATTTGAGCTTCATTATGTGGGATGTGGATAGTCTGGACTGGAAGAGTAAAAATGAAGCAGCTATTTTGACAGAAATTCAGCGTGAAGTCAAGAATGGTTCTATTATTCTCATGCATGATATCCATGCTGAGACGGTAAATGCTCTTCCGAAGGTTATTGATTATTTGAAAGGGCAAGGTTATGACTTTGTCACAGTTCCTGAAATGCTTAATTCACGATTGAAATCACATGAACTATTCTATGACCGTGATCAGTAAGATTTTTACTAAATGAGTAATTGAATAGAAAGTAATTATTTAATAAATAAATTTAGTCTTGTATTAATCGAGGCTAAATTTTTTTTATGTTTAAATCTCGAGAGATAATTGATTAATATTACAATTTTGTTACAAAATAAGTTTTTGATAGAATTTTCAGACAATTTAGGATATAATACTTTTAATTTAAATAAAAAGGAGTGATTTTATGGGAGATTGCAAAGATTTTTGTCATAAAAAGTACCAAATAGCAACGATTTTTCTGCTATCGGTCTTTGCATTCGGATTTGCTTTCGCACAGGTTAGTGCCGATGAGGGAAAATTTGAATCATCAAATCAAGTTACACATTTGGTAACAATTAATAAATTAGATGATTCAAATAATATCGCACCGCCAGTCACGGCTGACAAGAATGCTCTAAATTCTTCTTCGAAGGAAAAAACAGAAGTGACAGAGTCATTAAAACAAGATGAATATAGAGATAATAAGTCAGACAAGGATGAAACCACACAGAAAGAAACGATTGCTATAAAAAGTGAAGAGAAGAAGGAAGATTTAGCAGTGAAAAGTAATTCTTCTTCGGAAAGCTTACAATCAGAGTCGTTATCTCAAGGTGGACATAAAGAAAAGCCAAACAGTATCTCCAGTAATGAAATTATTACTGTCCCTAAAACCTGGGAAGCAGGACATAAAGGACAAGGAACTGTAGTCGCTGTTATAGATTCAGGTCTTGATTTGAATCATGAAGTTTTGCGTATTTCTGATCCGTCAAAGGCGAAATTTAAAAATAAGGATGATATCGAAAAAGCTAAAAAGGCTGCTGGTATTGACTATGGGAAATGGTACAGTGACAAAGTAGTATATGCTTATGATTACTTTGATGGAACTGATAATATAAAAGAGGCTGAAAAAGAGTCTCATGGAATGCACGTTACTGGGATTGTAGCCGGAAATCCTGTTAATAAAGCTCCAAATTCTGAGAAGGTTTATGGGGTTGCGCCAGAAGCTCAAATAATGTTTATGAGAGTTTTTTCAGACAGAGATAAAACTACAGCCTCTGCCCTTTATGTAAAGGCCATTGATGATGCAGTTGCGTTAGGTGCGGATGTGATTAATATGAGTTTGGGTGCAGGTGCGGGTTCAACGGTAGATGCAGGTTCAGATATCATTGATGCAGTAAAAAGAGCACGCGCTAAAGGAGTATCTGTTGTTATCGCTGCTGGTAATAGTAATACTTTCGGTAGAGGTTTTTCACAACCATTAGCAGAAAATCCTGATTATGGTCTCGTTGGAAATCCCTCTACAGTAGAAGATTCAATTTCTGTTGCTTCGATTAATAATAAAATTCTAACTACTGAAGTATTTGAAGTAAAAGGTTTAGAAAATGACGCTACCCTTGATTATGGTAAGTTTGATTTTAATAGACCTGAAACAGAAAAAGATTTTGAAAAAGGGAAAGAATACGAATATGTAGCAGCGGGTATTGGTCGTGAAGAAGATTTTGCCAATATTGATGTAAGAGGCAAGTTAGCACTGATTCAACGTGGTAAAATTAATTTTTCTGATAAGATTAAAAATGCTCTTCAACATGGTGCAGTTGGAGTTTTAATTTATAACAACGTTGAAGGTGCAAATGTTAGTATGTCTGTTACAGGTGATGCTAAGAAAATTCCATCTGTCTTTATTTCAAAACATTATGGTGAAATTCTTAAATCTGGTCAGTATAAAATTGTCTTTAATCACAAGATGGATAATCGTAAATCAGATGTTGCAGACCAATTGTCAGATTTTTCAAGTTGGGGAGTTACAACAGATGGACAATTGAAACCAGATGTTACTGCACCTGGTGGAAATATCTATTCATCATTTAACGACAACAGTTATGGAAGTATCAGTGGAACAAGTATGGCTGCTCCTCATGTAGCTGGTGTCGCAGCATTAGTCAAAGAATATTTAGCAAAGAAACATCCTGAATTATCAGCTAGTCAAATTTCAGAGATTGTAAAAGCTTTAATTATGTCTACTGCAAAACCACATTTTAATAAACAAACTGGAGCCTATACTTCTCCACGTCAGCAAGGTGCTGGTGTAGTTGACACGATGGCGGCAACAAGCACAGATCTATTTGTAACAGGTGCAAATAACTATCCAAGTGTTACTCTTGGTAATGTTGGTGATAAATTTACCTTTGAAGTTACAATTCATAATATTTCGGATAAAGACCAAACATTGAAGATGATTGTAAATACAAATACGGACGAAGTTGAAGAAGGGAAATTCACTCTCCGTCCACGAAAACTAACTGAAACAGTTTGGCCTGAAGTAACTGTGAAAGCTCATAGTACGAAGACGGTAACAGTTAGTGTAGATACAAGTAAGTTTACTGAAGAACTTAGCAAAATAATGCCAAATGGATATTTTCTAGAAGGATTTGTTAGATTTGTCAATCCTGCAGATGATAGTTCTGTTATTGGTTTACCATTTATGGGATTTAAGGGAGAATTCCAAAATCTACCTGCAATTGAAAAACCAATTTATCAATTGATTAAGGAAGGAAACAGTGGATTTTACTCTGAAATTGATAAAGATAATCCAGGAATTTCACCTTCAGACGATGCAACTTATTTAACAAGTTCTGAAAATGATGTAAATGTTTTAAAAGCAGAGCGTCAAGGAAATCGAGTGACTGTACTCGGAGTGAAACAAGATGCTGAAGGGAAATACCATCTTCAATTAGATGAAAAAGGGAACATCCGCCTTGCTATCTCGCCAAATGAGGATGGAAATAAGGATTCTGTTCAATTTAAAACTCTTGTCTATAGAAACTTGGTAAATCTTCGTGCGACGGTTTATGATTCTTCGGATACAACACACAGTCAGCCTATTTGGCAAAGTCGTCCGACAGACCTTGTAAAAAATTATTTTGATGGCGATACTAGAAATCCAAGAAGTTACATTGTAGATAAAACAGCTTGGGGAGGACAGGATTCTAATGGAAATCGAGTCTCTGATGGAATTTATGACTATGTTATTAGTTATAAGCCAGATGTCCCTGGAGCTGAGGAACAATACACAATATTTAAAATTCAAATCGATACACAAAAACCTCTGATTACTTCGGGATATATTCGTTCTCAAAAAGATCAAGAACAATTTATAGCTCGTAAACCTCAGGATGTAGGAAATGGGGGAATTCTTCTAGAAAAAGTCTTTTATATTCGTCCTTCTGAAAATAGAGAAGCGACAGATTCAGAAATCGAACAGTATCAAATTATCAAACAAAATGAAGATGGTAGTTATACACTTCCTAAGAACGTTGATAAATCGAAAATCTTCTATTATGTAGAAGACTTTGCGGGAAATGTAGATTTTATATCTCTCAAAGATCTTGTAGGTGAAGAAAATAGTGGTCGTGTAAAAATTGCTATACTAAACAATAAAACCAAGGATGAGATTGATACAACTTATGTTTATCGCATTAAAAATAGCGAAGGTCAATATGTAACTGTTGATAAGTCAAAAGATATTAATTTCTTGAAATTTGGGCATTATGTTGCAGAAATTTTTAGCTATGACCGTACAGAGTTGAAATTTGTGAGTGCTCTATCTAAGGAATTTGATTTAACGAAAGAAAACAGTTTTCAAACTATTACCTTCTTGGCTAACAAAATGAAATATGCCCCAGTAACGGTTGGCTTTAATCAAGCTGTTCCTGGAACTACAACTATTACTTTAGTAGGTGAAGACGGTCAGAGTCAAGTCTTGCCAGCTGAAACATATGGTAAACATTCTTATGGTAAGAAAGTAGTTACTGGTGAATATAAGGTTCTTGTAAATCTGTCAAATGGTTATGAATTACTTGATAATCTTCAACCATTTAAAGTTCTGTTTGGTAAAAATAATGTTTTGTCACTTTCAGTTGTTTCTAAGTTAGCTCTGATTGCAGCTTTAAATAAACAAATGGAAGTAGTTAAAACTCCGAGATATTATAATACAAAACAGAAGTTAAAAGAGATTTTTGATCAAAGTGTCAAAGATGCGCAACTAGCATTGGGAAGTAAACTTAACCAAGATAAAATTGATCAAATTGTTAATGCTTTAGAGTCTGCTATGCAAACATTGGATGGTAAGGAATCTGATATCACATCATTGAAGAATGCCATTAAAGCATATGCTGAGACAGTTAAAAAAGGTAAATATATAAATTCTGATCAAGAACGCAAAGGTCAATATGATCGTGAATTTAAACTCTTGGCATTATTAATTACAAAAGATTTGATAACTCAAGATGAAATCGACCGTCTATTGACCGCTTTCTTGAAAGCACAAGACCAGCTGAATGGGAAAGAAACAGATTTCATGAGCCTAAAAAACGTTATCGTGGATGAAGTGAAGTTCCAAGACAAAGATCCAAGATTTTTGACAGCTAGCAAAGAGGAGAAAGATGCATATAATCTTATTTTCAACAAAGCTAAGCTACTTTTGGAAAATACAGAAGCTAGTCAAGAAGAAATTAATGAAGTAATCAATGCTCTAAAAGAAACAGCTGTAAAACTTAAGGCTAATAAAGTAGAGATTCCAACTAAACCAGTTGCATCAGTTAAGCCGGTTAATCCAACTAAAGCAGTTGCACCAGTTAAGCCAGTTAATCCAGCTAAACCAGTTGTAACGATTAAACCAGTTAATCCAGCTAAACCAGTTTCTCAAGTGAAACCTGTTAAATTAGTAAGTCACAATAGACAAGTCTCAACTATTAAGCCTTCAATTAGCAATGATAAAATTGAGAAAGCTACATCAATTGCAATACATCATTCCAATATAGAAGCTAAGCATGAGAATAAAACACTAGCTGGAAGTGGTCAACAAGTATTTTTAGCTACAGTCAACAAAGAAGGAAAACAATTACCAGCCACTGGTGAGAATAACATGATTTCTATTATTCTAAGTATTTCAGGAATTTCTCTCTTATTGTCAGTTATTGGACTTGCAACTTTTTCAAAAAGTGAGTAGAGAATACAATACATCTTTCTATAGTTTTTGATTTACAGTATGTTACAATTCTGATATAATAGTCAGGAAGAAAGAAAGTCTTATGGCGTTCTTCAAGCGAGCTTGGGACAGTGGGAGCCAAGTAGGACAAAATAAGAGACTGGCGCTTTCTGTAGTATTTTCAAAAACAATGAAGTAATAAATTAGGGTGGAACCGCGTTTCTGACGCCCCTAGTCGCAAGGCTTGGGTGTTGGAATTCGGTTCTTTTTGAATTTCGTCTAATGCCTAAGTAGAAAGGAGCTTAATGCTTAAAGGATCTTGTTTATGTAAAGCAGTAACCTACACTCTAGATGAGGAATTATCTGAATTAGTGTTTTGCCATTGCTCATTCTGTCGGAAAGCAACTGCGTCTGCCTATACAGTTAATGCCAAAGTTAGCAGTAAAAAGTTAGTATTGCATGGAAAAGAAAAGCTTGTTACTTATAGTTCTTCTCCAGGAAAACAGCGTTATTACTGCCAGAACTGTCATAGTCAAATTTTCACTGTTCAAGAAAATATACCAGAAGTCTGTGCTTTGAAATTAGGTACAATAGATGAATGCGATCAGAATTTACAAACTGTTCCCAAACGTCATATTTTTCAAGATCCAGCCTTTTCTTGGTTGCTTGATAAATCCATCTAAAAACATAATATAAATTAAAGGAGTAAACAATGTCTAAGAAATTAACATTTCAAGAAATTATTTTGACTTTGCAACAATTTTGGAATGATCAAGGTTGTATGCTTATGCAGGCTTATGATAATGAGAAAGGTGCGGGGACAATGAGTCCTTACACTTTCCTTCGCGCTATCGGACCTGAGCCATGGAATGCGGCTTATGTAGAGCCATCGCGTCGTCCTGCTGACGGTCGTTACGGGGAAAACCCTAACCGTCTTTACCAACACCACCAATTCCAAGTGGTTATGAAACCTTCTCCATCAAATATCCAAGAACTTTATCTTGAGTCTTTAGAAAAATTGGGAATCAATCCTTTGGAACATGATATTCGTTTTGTTGAGGACAACTGGGAAAACCCATCAACTGGTTCAGCTGGTCTTGGTTGGGAAGTTTGGCTTGATGGGATGGAAATCACTCAGTTTACTTATTTCCAACAAGTTGGTGGATTGGCAACTGGTCCTGTGACTGCGGAAGTTACCTATGGTTTGGAGCGTTTGGCTTCTTACATTCAAGAAGTAGATTCTGTCTATGATATCGAGTGGGCTGATGGTGTAAAATACGGAGAAATCTTCATCCAGCCTGAGTACGAGCACTCAAAATATTCATTTGAAATTTCGGACCAAGAAATGTTGCTGGAAAACTTTGATAAGTTTGAAAAAGAAGCTGGTCGTGCCTTGGAAGAAGGATTAGTGCACCCTGCCTATGACTATGTTCTCAAATGTTCACATACCTTTAACCTGCTTGATGCGCGTGGTGCTGTATCTGTAACAGAGCGCGCAGGCTATATCGCACGTATCCGTAACTTGGCCCGTGTCGTAGCTAAAACCTTTGTCGCAGAACGAAAACGCCTAGGTTATCCACTTTTGGATGAAGCAACACGAGCTAAACTCTTAGCAGAAGACGCAGAATAGTGAGTAATACTGTGCTCTAAAATCGTTAGAGGCAAGTCGAAGACTTGCTAGAGGGATATGCACCGCCGTACTGTTATGTGGGGATTTTTGAAACCTTAGGTTCAAAAATCAGTCAGATAAATCCACTTTGATGAGACTGTTGGAAATCCTGATCAATTTTGCATTAGATTTCCATACAGACTCACAAAGTTAGTTAGCGACGTCCCCAGTACCTAAGGTGCATATCAAAAAAGATTGAAGAAAATGTAAAGGAAAAAACATGACAAAAAACTTATTAGTAGAACTCGGTCTTGAAGAATTACCAGCCTATGTTGTCACACCAAGTGAAAAACAACTAGGCGAAAAAATGGAAGCCTTCCTCAAGGAAAATCGCCTGTCTTTTGAAGCTATTCAGACCTTCTCAACACCACGTCGTTTGGCTGTTCGTGTAACTGGTCTTGCAGATAAACAGTCTGATTTGACAGAAGATTTCAAGGGTCCAGCAAAGAAAATTGCCTTGGATAGTGATGGGAACTTCACCAAAGCAGCTCAAGGATTTGTCCGTGGAAAAGGCTTGACTGTTGAAGATATCGAATTCCGTGAAATCAAGGGTGAAGAATATGTCTATGTCACTAAGGAAGAAGTTGGACAAGCAGTTGAAGCCATTGTTCCTGGTGTTGTAGATGTCTTGAAGTCATTGACTTTCCCTGTCAGCATGCACTGGGCTAACAACACCTTTGAATACATCCGCCCTGTTCACACTTTAACTGTTCTTTTAGATGAAGAAGAGTTTGATTTGGATTTCCTTGATATCAAGGGCGGTCGCGTGAGTCGTGGTCATCGTTTCTTGGGGCAAGAAACTAAGATTCAGTCAGCATTGAGCTATGAAGAAGACCTTCGTGCACAGTTTGTAATTGCGGATCCTCGTGAACGTGAGCAAATGATTGTTGACCAAATCAAAGCAATCGAAACTGAACATGGTGTACGCATCGAAATTGATGCTGATTTGCTTAATGAAGTCTTGAACTTGGTTGAATACCCAACGGCCTTTATGGGAAGTTTTGATGCCAAATACCTTGAAGTTCCAGAAGAAGTTTTGGTGACTTCAATGAAAGAACACCAACGTTACTTTGTTGTTCGCGATCAAGATGGCAAACTCTTGCCAAACTTTATTTCTGTTCGTAATGGAAATGCTGAGCATTTGGAAAATGTCATCAAAGGAAATGAAAAAGTCTTGGTAGCCCGCTTGGAAGACGGAGAATTCTTCTGGCGTGAAGACCAAAAATTGGTTATTTCAGACCTTGTTGAAAAATTAAACAATGTAACCTTCCATGAGAAAATTGGTTCTCTTCGTGAACACATGATTCGTACGGGTCAGATTGCTATTCTCTTGGCAGAAAAAGCAGGTTTGTCAGCTGATGAAACGATTGACCTAGCCCGTGCAGCTGCTATTTACAAGTTTGACTTGTTGACAGGTATGGTTGGCGAGTTTGATGAACTACAAGGAATTATGGGTGAAAAATATGCCCTTCTTGCTGGTGAAACTCCAGCAGTGGCAGCTGCTATTCGTGAACACTACATGCCTACATCAGCTGAAGGAGAACTTCCAGAGAGCAAGGTCGGTGCAGTGCTTGCCATTGCAGACAAATTGGATACGATTTTGAGCTTCTTCTCCGTAGGTTTGATTCCATCAGGTTCTAATGACCCTTATGCCCTTCGTCGTGCAACTCAAGGTGTAGTTCGTATCTTGGATGCCTTTGGTTGGCATATTGCTATGGATGAGCTGATTGATAGCCTTTATGCATTGAAATTTGATAGCTTGACTTATGAAAATAAGGCAGAGGTTATGGATTTTATCAAGGCTCGTGTTGATAAGATGATGGGTTCTACTCCAAAAGATATTAAGGAAGCCGTTCTTGCAGGATCAAACTTTGTTGTGGCGGATATGTTGGAAGCGGCAAGTGCTCTCGTAGAAGCAAGCAAGGAAGAAGACTTCAAACCATCTGTTGAATCACTTTCACGTGCCTTTAACTTGGCTGAGAAGGCAGAAGGATCCGACACGGTTGATCCAGCTCTCTTTGAAAATGAAGAAGAGAAAGCCTTGGCAGAAGCGGTAGAAACACTCGTTTTATCAGGATCTGCAAGTCAGCAATTGAAACAGCTCTTTGCTCTTAGCCCAGTCATTGATGCATTCTTTGAGAATACCATGGTTATGGCTGAAAATGAAGCAGTCCGTCAAAATCGTTTGGCAATCTTGTCGCAATTAACTCAAAAAGCAGCTAAACTTGCACGTTTTAACCAAATTAACACTAAATAAAGTTTGATAAACGGACTTTATCTTATCACAAAGGAGAAGAAATGGATCCGAAAAAAATTGCTCGTATCAACGAGCTTGCTAAAAAGAAAAAAACAGAAGGCTTGACCCCAGAAGAAAAAGTTGAACAAGCCAAACTACGTGAGGAGTACATCGAAGGTTATCGTCGCACTGTTCGTCACCACATTGAAGGAATCAAAATTGTGGACGAAGAAGGAAATGATGTTACACCAGAAAAACTACGCCAAGTACAACGTGAAAAAGGTTTACATGGCAGAAGTCTTGATGATCCAAATTCATAAAAACTATTCTTTCTTTTAACAAAGATAGATGAAATAATAATCAAAATACTAGCAGATACAAACTGCTAGTATTTTTTGGTTAAAAAAGGAACCAAAATGGTTCCTATAAAACTACTATTAGTTACTTGCGCCAGATGTAGCGTCTGCGCCACCACCGTGGCCTCCAGCATCACCTGCATCAGAAGCTCCAGATGTAGCATCTGCTCCACCATGTCCTCCAGCAGGAGCTGCAGCATTTCCACCGACTAGACGTTGACCAGTCGTATTGAGGTACCAGTCAAGCCATGGTTGGAAATTAAAGATGATTTCATTGATTCCAGCATATGAACCATCTGGGTAATACATTGCTTGGTAATTATGGGTATTAATAACGCCTTCTGGTGTTCCTGGTACAATTGTACGGACATATTCTTGATCCCCGTTACGCAATACGCCGACAACCCATTCAACGTTTTTCATTCTAGAATCTGGCAATGTACCGTGTACTGTTCCTAATCTATTTCCTGATTGAGCACGGACACGTTTACCAAACATTGTATCTGGGTCTTGGTGTGCGTTATTAAAGTACAAGAATTGATTATTATCATCTGCAAATGTCAATTCAAATGGCATTGCTTTCAAGAACATGTCAAGTTGGTTAACTGTCAAGATACCGTGGTCTAATTTAACGTAAGTATCTCCAGAAACAGCTCCAACAAGTTCAGCAGCTTTTTCTACCCATTCAGGATCATCAGGGTCAACACCTTGAATGGTAGTTGCAATTGAATTTGTACAATATAAATCTTCTGGCTCAATTGGTTTTGGTTTTTTCAATTTTGAAACGACTCCCACATATTTTACAAAGTTGTCCAAGCATGTTTCAAGGAAATTAACAGTTCCTTCGTTCGTGATATTTCCATTAACATCAAAAGCTTCTTTAGCTTTACCAAGAAGGAATTCATTTCCTGGAAGAGTGTAGGCATTGACACCTGGAGCGTCAAGAATCTTACGAAGGTGAACTTGGGCACGAGAAGTACCTTGGTCGTAGTAAGAAGCACCCACAATCATAACTGGCTTATTTTCAAATGGATGAACTTCGTATGAAAGCCATTCAAGAACAGATTTTAGGGAAGCTGAGATTGTGTGGTTGTGCTCAGGCGTAGCAATGATAACACCATCAGCACGAGTAATTCTGTTATACAAAAGACGTAATTGGAAACTTTCATCCCATTTTTCGTCCTGGTTAAACATTGGAACTTCGTCAATTTCAAGGACTTCTAATTCAAATTTGAGTTTGAAGTGACGACGGATGAATTCCAAGAGTTTACGGTTATATGATTGATCGTAGTTTGATCCTACAAGTCCAACAAATTTCATTCTTTTTGCTCTCCTATCTTACAAATTTTCCCAGTCAAAGTCTTCAGCATCTTTGCGAAGTAGTGCTTGTGCGTTGCGCAATTTTTCTGTGATTTTTACAAAGATACGGAAGTCGTCAAAAGTAGCATCTAATTTTTTGATCACATCAAGATCTACTAGGTCTCCACTTGGGTTGAAAGCTTGAAGAGAATGTGAAAGCAAGAATTCATCTGGAAGGACACTTGCTTTAATTTCTGGCGCATTCAAGATTTGGCGAAGTTGTAATTGGGCACGTGATGAACCAAGCGTACCGTAAGAAGCACCTGTAATCATGATTGGTTTATTCAAAAGTGGGTAAATACCGTATGACAACCAAGCTAGAGCGCTCATCAAAACTGCAGGAATAGAGTGGTCATACTCAGGAGTGCCGATAATAACGCCATCTGCCTCTTCAATTTTAGCAGCAATTTCTAAAATTTCAACAGGTACTTGCTTGTCAGCTGGTTTGTTGAAGACAGGGATATCCTTGATTTCAACAAGTTCAATTTCAGCTTTTTCAGCAAAGTGTTTTTGCATGTATTGAAGCAATTGGCGGTTTGTAGAACGTTTTGAATTTGTTCCAACAATAGCAATAAGTTTTAACATGAGATTTCCTTTCTCTTTTTACATAATACGATTTTAAAACTCCATTGAAACACTTGTTTCTATAGAGCAGGAATTCCTGAAGAACAGCTTAGGTGACCTTCCTTATCGATGAGGATGGCTTCGATGCCCTCCAAACTTTCGACTTGCCAAAGGATAGAAGCAGGTCTTTCTCCAAAGAGTCGAGTTGTCCAGATTTCGCCATCGACTGACTTATCAGAGATAATTGTGAGACTAGCGACTTCTGTTTCAACAGGATAGCCTGTTTGGCTGTCAAAAATGTGATGGTAATCTTTTCCATCGACTGTCAGGTGACGCTCATAAATACCTGAAGTCACGACAGATTTATTGACAACAGGGATGGTCATTAAGTGATTTCCCCTCGGATTGGCTGGGTCTTGAATCCCGATTTGCCAAGGTTGATTCCCTCTCGCATGATTTTTTCCAATGGTCAGAACATTCCCTCCCAGATTGATTAAGGCAGATGTCACTCCCTCTTCTCTCAGAAATTGGGCAACCTTATCCGCACTATAACCCTTGGCTAAACAACCAAGATCGATCTTCATTCCTTTCTGTTTCAAGAATACAGTGGAAGTGGAAGAATCTAACTCGATAGAATGAGGATTGATTAAAGGGAGCACCGATTCAATTTCTTGAGGTTGGGCCACTTTGGCATCTGAAAAACCGATGCGCCAGGTTTGAATCAAGGGACCAATGCTGATGTTGAGATGACTAGAGGGCGCTAGGCTATGTTCTAATCCAAGTGAAATCAATTCAAACAAATCAGGATGAACCTTGACTGGAGCTATTCCAGCTTGATAATTGATTTCCATCAACTCAGATTCTTGGCTATTGGCATTGAAGCGATACTCAAGCTCTTTGAGTAAATCAAAGGATTTTTGGAGCAAGATATCGGCTTGCTCATCTACTAATGAAATAGTAATAGTGGTCCCCATTAGCCGGTCGGAATGTGAACTAAGAGGCAAGCTACCAACTCCTTTCTCTCATGAAAAGAAGGTTGAAATATAGTAAATTTATATTAAATTTAACCCCTTACATTTTCTTTCCATGATACTAGCATACCATAAAGTCAGCGTTTTCACAAATAAAATTTGTAAACTTGTCAAGAAATATGCTCAGAAAATAAAGAGTAATTGTAAGAAAGGCTGATAAAATACAGATTATTTACATTTTTTTACAAAAAAATCGGGAAAATTAGCTAAACTCTTGTAAACGCTAACAGTAAATGTTATACTAGAGGGGTAAATTTAAAATTGAAGGTAGGAATTTTTCTATGAGTAAAATCGTTGTAGTTGGTGCTAACCACGCTGGTACAGCATGTATTAATACTATGTTGGATAATTTTGGCAATGAGAACGAAATTGTTGTATTCGACCAAAACTCTAACATCTCTTTCCTAGGATGTGGAATGGCTCTTTGGATTGGTGAACAAATTGACGGTGCTGAAGGCCTGTTCTATTCTGATAAAGAAAAATTGGAAGCTAAAGGTGCTAAGGTATACATGAATTCACCAGTTCTTTCAATCGACTATGATAACAAAGTAGTTACAGCAGAAGTTGAAGGGAAAGAGCACAAAGAATCATACGATAAATTGATTTTTGCTACAGGTTCTACACCAATTTTGCCACCAATCGAAGGTGTTGAAATTGTTAAAGGAAATCGCGAATTTAAAGCAACTCTTGAAAACGTACAATTCGTGAAATTGTACCAAAACGCTGAAGAAGTGATCAATAAACTTGCTGACAAGAGCCAACACCTTGACCGTATCGCTGTTGTTGGTGGTGGTTACATCGGTGTTGAGCTTGCTGAAGCCTTTGAACGTCTTGGAAAAGAAGTTATCCTTGTTGATATCGTTGATACTGTCTTGAACGGTTACTATGACAAAGACTTCACACAAATGATGGCGAAGAACTTGGAAGACCACAACATCCGCTTGGCGCTTGGTCAAACTGTTAAAGCAATTGAGGGTGACGGTAAAGTTGAACGCTTGATTACTGATAAAGAAACTTTCGATGTGGATATGGTTATCCTTGCAGTTGGTTTCCGTCCAAACACAGCACTTGCTGATGGTAAGATTGAACTCTTCCGTAACGGTGCCTTCCTTGTAGACAAGAAACAAGAAACATCTATCCCAGGCGTTTACGCAGTAGGTGACTGTGCGACTGTTTATGACAACGCTCGTAAAGACACTAGCTACATCGCTCTTGCTTCAAATGCTGTTCGTACTGGTATCGTTGGTGCATATAACGCTTGTGGACATGAATTGGAAGGAATCGGTGTTCAAGGTTCAAATGGTATCTCAATCTACGGTCTTCACATGGTTTCAACTGGTTTGACTCTTGAAAAAGCTAAAGCTGCTGGTTACAATGCAACGGAAACAGGCTTAAACGATCTTCAAAAACCAGAATTCATGAAACATGATAACCATGAAGTAGCGATTAAGATTGTCTTTGACAAAGATAGTCGTGAAATTCTTGGTGCGCAAATGGTTTCACACGATTCTGCAATCAGCATGGGAATCCACATGTTCTCACTTGCTATCCAAGAGCATGTAACAATTGATAAATTGGCATTGACAGACCTCTTCTTCTTGCCACACTTCAACAAACCATACAACTACATCACAATGGCTGCCCTTACAGCTGAAAAATAAAATTTAATGAACTATCTGGCCTTAAGTTAAGGTCAGATAGTTTTTTAACTATTCTGTACCCATACAATTACGTTTTTTTTATCTTGTACTTCATTTTAATCTGACTTAAAATGAAATAGTAGCTACCAATACAAATGATGAGGATAAAACAAATGACTGAAAATCGTTATGAATTAAATAAAAACTTGGCGCAGATGCTCAAAGGTGGGGTTATCATGGACGTTCAAAATCCTGAACAGGCTCGTGTTGCAGAGGCTGCTGGTGCGGCAGCTGTTATGGCCTTGGAGCGGATTCCAGCTGATATTCGTGCAGCTGGTGGGGTTTCCCGTATGAGTGATCCAAAGATGATTAAGGAAATCCAAGAAGCGGTTAGCATTCCAGTAATGGCCAAGGTCAGAATCGGGCATTTTGTTGAGGCTCAGATTTTAGAGGCTATTGAGATTGACTATATTGATGAGAGTGAGGTTTTATCTCCAGCTGACGACCGTTTCCATGTGGACAAAAAAGAATTCCAAGTTCCTTTTGTCTGTGGAGCCAAGGATTTGGGAGAAGCCTTGCGTCGTATTGCTGAAGGAGCTTCTATGATTCGTACCAAAGGAGAACCGGGTACGGGGGATATCGTTCAAGCCGTTCGTCATATGCGTATGATGAATCAGGAAATTCGCCGCATTCAAAACCTACGTGAGGACGAACTTTATGTTGCTGCTAAGGACTTACAAGTCCCTGTAGAATTGGTTCAATATGTCCATGAACATGGAAAATTGCCAGTTGTAAACTTTGCAGCTGGAGGCGTTGCAACGCCAGCAGATGCTGCTTTGATGATGCAATTAGGGGCAGAAGGTGTCTTTGTCGGTTCAGGTATTTTTAAGTCAGGAGATCCTGTTAAACGAGCGAGTGCCATTGTCAAAGCGGTAACTAATTTCCGAAATCCTCAAATTTTGGCTCAAATCTCTGAAGATCTAGGGGAAGCCATGGTTGGTATTAATGAAAATGAAATCCAAATTCTCATGGCTGAGCGAGGAAAATAGATGAAAATTGGAATATTGGCCTTGCAAGGTGCCTTTGCAGAACATGCAAAAGTGCTAGATAAATTAGGCGTAGACAATGTCGAAATCAGAAATCTAGATGATTTTCAGCAACATCAGAGTGACTTGTCGGGTTTTATATTACCTGGCGGAGAGTCTACAACTATGGGCAAGCTCTTACGTGAGCAAGACATGCTGATTCCTATTCGAGAAACTATACTTTCTGGACTTCCCGTTTTTGGTACTTGCGCAGGCTTGATTCTCTTAGCTAAGGAAATTGCTTCTCAGGACGAGTATCATCTAGGAACTATGGATATGGTGGTCGAGCGCAATGCTTATGGGCGCCAACTAGGGAGTTTCTATACGGAAGGAGGATGTAAGGGAGTTGGTCAGATTCCAATGACCTTTATCCGTGGTCCAATTATCAGTAGTGTTGGAGAAGATGTAGAAATTCTAGCAACAGTGGACAATCAAATTGTTGCAGCCCAAGAAAAAAATATGTTGGTAACCTCTTTTCATCCAGAATTGACTGATGATGTGCGCTTGCACCAGTATTTTATCGAAATGTGTAAAGAAAAAAGTTGAGACTGAGTTTCTCAACTTTTTTACATAAAATAAACAATGGCGATGTATTGGAGGGCAGATGCGGCTAGGATAAAGAGATGCCAAATCATGTGGAAATAGGGTTTTTTCTTGGCGTAAAATCCAGCTCCAACCGTATAAGAGAGTCCGCCCGTTACCATAAGACTCCAAAAGATTGGCGTCGTTTGACTGATAATGGCAGGAATGATAGCCAGAACCAGCCAGCCCATAATCAGGTAAAGAGCAAGGCTGAATTTCTCATTGACCTTTTTAGCAAATATTTTATAGAGGATGCCAAAGATGGTCGTTCCCCACTGAATAGCAATAATGAGATAGCCAAACCAGTTATTCATCAAGGTCAAGACGACTGGCGTATAAGAACCTGCGATAGCCACATAAATCATAGAATGATCGATGATCCGCAAGACGTATTTGTGAGTCGAACCATAGGCCATAGAGTGGTAAATGGTGGATGATAGAAACATGAGAAAGAGACTGATGACGAAAATGGATACACCTATAGATGATAAAAATCCGTGTGCTTCATAACTATAGGTGGATGAAATAGGCAGTAAGATGAGCATGATGACTGCACCTACGGCATGGGTCACGCTATTAGCAATCTCCTCTCCAAAACTGAGTTGTTTGCTGAGCTTTAGGCTGGTGTTCATTGGATTACCTCCTCTTCTTTGATAAGGATTAAGTCTAGAGTTTGATGATAGAGTTTAACCGTTTGGCAGCTAGTTTGGATAATGGGGTTAGCTGGGTCAATTCCTTGGTTCATGTAGTTTACAAAAGCATCGTAGAGTTGGTCTGAACTTGCTTGAGTTTGGAGAGTATTAAGTGTCTGAGCTATTTCTTGAATAGAAAATACAGACTTGAGGGTTGTGATAGCAATCAAACGGGCAATCTGTTGGCGTTGGTATTTTTTCTTGTCAGGCTTTGTTAGGTAACCATGTTTCACATAATTATTGACCATAGATGCTGTCAGGCCCTTGTCTTTATCAGCAGAGATAGGGGCGCAGACCTGATTGACATAGAGCAAAACCTGGTCCAGATAGAGGTCAATATTTGGGATTTCTGCCCATTTTGGGTAGGAAAAGGTAGTTTTCATTTCTAACTCCTTTTTATCTAGTTTTAATAACTAGATTATAAAATAACAAAAACAGAAAGTCAAGTTTTAACTGCTTGTGAAAAGGCTTAAATTATGCTATGATGGGAGAAACTAGTCAGAAAAGAGGACAAAAGATGGAGATTCGTTTAGCTTTTCCAAATGAAGTAGATGCCATTATGCAGGTAATTGAGGATGCTAAAAAATGTTTAGCAGATGCTGGTAGTGACCAGTGGCAAAATGGCTATCCAAATGCGGACATTATTATCGATGATATTATCTCAGGTCAAGCTTATGTTGCCTTGGAAGAGGGAGAACTGCTAGCCTATGCTGCTGTGACCAAGTGTCCAGAGGAGGCCTATGAAGCTATTTATGAGGGAAATTGGCAAACTGGAGAGTCAGAGTACCTAGTCTTTCACCGTATCGCTGTGGCAGCAGATGTCCAGGGACAGGGGGTTGCTCAGACTTTCCTAGAAGGCTTGATTGAAGGATTTGATTATCTAGATTTTCGCTCAGATACGCATGTTGCAAACAAGGCCATGCAGCATATCTTTGAAAAACTAGGTTTTAAACAGGTTGGTAAGGTTCCAGTTGATGGCGAACGCCTGGCCTATCAAAAATTGAAGAAATAATGCAAAAGAAGTACGTAAAAATGTTCTACTTTTCGCCAATAGGAACCTTGTCTTTGGTTGCCGACGAGCAATATCTGTATGGCATTTGGATGCAGGAGCAGAAGCATTTTGAGAGAGGACTAGGAGATGAGACGATAGAAGCAGTTGTTAGTCATCCCATTTTAGACCCAGTTATTGCTTGCTTAGATGCTTACTTTAAAGACAAGTCTCAGGATTTATCCAACTTGCCCTTGGCTCCAATAGGAACGGATTTTGAAAAGCGAGTTTGGTCCTATCTACAGGGAATTCCTTATGGTCAGACAGTGACCTATGGACAAATAGCCAAAGATCTTCAAGTGGATTCTGCTCAAGCAATTGGCGGAGCGGTAGGACGCAATCCTTGGTCTATCCTAGTACCTTGTCATCGTGTGCTGGGAGCAGGCAAGCGTCTGACAGGGTATGCTGCAGGAGTGGAAAAGAAAGCTTGGCTCTTGGAGCATGAAGGTGCAGATTTTAAAGATATAAAATAGAAAGTGAAACATATGTTAGAATTTATCGAATACCCAAAATGTTCAACTTGTAAAAAAGCAAAACAAGAATTAAACCAACTCGGTGTGGACTATAAAGCCGTTCATATCGTCGAAGAAACACCTAGCCAAGAAGTCATTTTAAATTGGCTAGAGACCTCAGGTTTCGAATTGAAACAATTTTTCAACACTAGTGGAATCAAATACCGGGAACTTGGACTAAAAGATAAGGTAGGAAGTCTGTCAAACCAAGAAGCAGCTGAGTTACTAGCAAGTGACGGTATGTTGTTAAAGCGCCCCATTTTAGTAGAAAATGGAAGTGTTAAGCAAATTGGTTATCGAAAAGCTTATGAAGAATTGGGACTGAAATAGTTTTTACTTATCTCTTTGATAGATAAAATATATAACCTCCCTGTTTCAAAGTATGATAAACTAGTAGGTAGACAAAGTCTGTATCTGACCGTAGCAAATAATTTCATTGACGGCAGAAGTATGGTAGAATGAATCATTATCAGGAGAGGATGTTTTTATGAATGTTACAACGATTTTAGCATCAGATTGGTACCAAAACTTGATGCAATTGATTCCAGATGGCAAGCTCTTTAGCCTGCGTTCGGTCTTTGATGGAATTCCAAGAATTGTCCAACAACTTCCAACAACGATTATGTTGACCATTGGTGGTGCCCTTTTTGGCTTGGTTTTGGCGCTTCTTTTTGCCATTGTGAAAATCAATCGTGTCAAGATTTTATATCCCTTGCAGGCCTTCTTTGTTAGTTTCTTAAAAGGGACACCGATTTTGGTGCAACTCATGTTGACCTACTACGGGATTCCTTTGGCTTTGAAAGCCCTCAATCAGCAATGGGGTACTGGTCTCAATATCAATGCGATTCCAGCTGCTGCTTTTGCGATTGTAGCCTTTGCTTTTAATGAGGCGGCTTATGCCAGTGAAACCATTCGTGCAGCCATTCTCTCAGTCAACCCTGGTGAGATTGAGGCGGCACGCAGTTTGGGTATGACCAGAGCGCAAGTTTACCGTCGTGTGATTATTCCCAATGCGGCGGTGGTAGCGACACCAACTTTGATTAATTCCCTAATCGGATTGACCAAGGGAACATCTCTAGCCTTTAGTGCGGGTGTTGTGGAAGTCTTTGCCCAAGCTCAGATTTTGGGTGGTGCTGATTACCGCTATTTTGAACGCTTCATATCCGTCGCCCTTGTTTATTGGGTAGTAAATATCGGTATTGAGAGCCTCGGTCGTTTCATCGAGAGAAAAATGGCTATTTCTGCACCCGATACAGTGCAAGCAGATGTGAAAGGAGACCTTCGTTAATGATTAAGATTTCGAATTTAAGCAAATCCTTTTCAGGACAGACTGTCTTGGATCATCTGGACTTAGATATTCAAAAAGGGGAAGTTGTAGCCTTGATTGGTTCTTCAGGAGCTGGAAAATCAACCTTCCTTCGCGGTCTCAATTATCTTGAAACACCGGATAGTGGCTCTATTCAGATTGATGATTTCTCAGTTGATTTTTCTAAAATCACTCAAGAAGAAATCCTTGCCCTTCGTCGTAAGTTGTCTATGGTTTTTCAACAGTTTAATTTGTTTGAACGCCGAACAGCACTTGATAATGTGAAAGAAGGCTTGGTTGTGGTTAAGAAATTATCTGACCAAGAAGCGACTAAGATTGCCAAGGAAGAGTTGGCTAAGGTTGGGCTTTCGGACCGTGAAAACCATTACCCTCGCCATTTATCAGGTGGACAGAAGCAACGGGTTGCCTTGGCGCGTGCTCTTGCGATGAAACCAGATGTATTGCTGTTAGACGAACCAACTTCAGCTCTTGACCCAGAATTGGTCGGAGAAGTAGAAAAGTCTATTGCAGATGCTGCGAAGTCAGGTCAGACCATGATTTTGGTCAGTCATGACATGTCTTTTGTAGCTCAAGTGGCTGACAAGATTCTCTTCTTAGATAAGGGGAAAATCATTGAGTCTGGAACTCCAGATGAGATTATCCACCATCCTAAAGAAGAGCGGACAAAAGAATTCTTTGCTAGTTACAAACGGACTTATATTTGATATAATAGATAAAGAAAAACTCAGTTAGCTGGACTAGCTGAGTTTACTCTTTAAAAAAGATAGAAATGAGAGAAATCATGCTACTGCAACTATTTTCTTTATATTTCGAGAGTTTGATCTTGACCACCATCCTTGTCCTGATTTTTTTAGGGATTTGGATTGGACTAAGAGCCGTGTCGGGAGTTGATAAGACAGCCAAGGCTCGCCAAGCCCATCTCTATGATATGATTATGATTGGAGTATTGGTTGTTCCAGTATTATCCTTTGCGGTTATGAGTTTAATTCTTGTTTTCAAGGCATAATCCTTGCTTGATTGACAAGAAAGAGTTAGAATAAAGATAGTTACAACAAGAAAGAAGGAATCTATATGTACGATACTATTATTATCGGTGCTGGTCCTGCAGGAATGACTGCAGCCTTGTATGCTGCTCGAAGCAATCTAAAAGTAGCCTTGATTGAAGGTGGTCTGCCAGGTGGTCAGATGAATAACACCTCTGATATCGAAAATTACCCAGGATATGCTAATATTAGTGGGCCAGAATTGGCAGAAAAGATGTTTGAACCGCTTGAAAATCTTGGTGTTGAGCACATTTATGGTTATGTTGAAAATGTAGAAGACCATGGTGATTTTAAAATAGTGATGACCGATGACCAAACATATGAAACTCGTACCGTTATCGTAGCGACTGGCTCTAAACACCGTCCTTTGGGAGTACCTGGAGAAGAAGAACTGAATAGTCGTGGTGTTTCATACTGTGCCGTGTGTGATGGTGCTTTCTTCCGTGACCAAGATTTGTTGGTAGTTGGTGGCGGAGATTCAGCTGTTGAAGAAGCCCTCTTCTTGACTCGTTTTGCTAAGACTGTGACCATTGTTCACCGTCGTGATCAACTTCGTGCTCAAAAGGTTTTACAAGACCGCGCCTTTGCGAATGAGAAAATAAGCTTTATCTGGGATTCTGTAGTAAAGGAAATCAAGGGCGAAAACCGAGTAGAATCTGTCGTATTTGAAAATGTGAAAACAGGTCAAGTGACAGAACAAGCCTTCGGTGGTGTCTTTATTTATGTTGGATTGGACCCTCTTAGCGATTTTGTTAAAGAATTGAATATCCAAGATCAGGCAGGCTGGATTGTGACAGATAACCACATGAAAACTGCAGTTGACGGTATTTTTGCAGTTGGAGATGTTCGCTTGAAAGACCTTCGCCAAGTAACAACAGCAGTTGGAGATGGAGCTATCGCTGGTCAAGAAGCCTATAAATTTATCACAGAACATAGTTAATCATAAAAAAGTTTCCAATCAGATGACTGGAAACTTTTTTTTATAGTCTATTTCGAAAAACTTCGTACATGAGAATAGCTGCAGCAACACTGGCATTAAGGCTTTGGACATGGCCATTCATCGGAATGGTAATCATTTCATCGACTTGTTTTTTGATGTTGCTAGAGATGCCTTTTCCTTCATTTCCAATGATGAGGGCAATTTTCCCTTTTGTATTCCACTTGTGGCAAGGAGTGCCATTCATATCCGTTCCAAAGGTCCAGAAACCTTCATCCTTGAGTTTATCTAGAGTTTGGCTCAGATTAGTCACACGGGCAATTGGAACGTGTTCAATAGCACCTGTGGCCGTTTTGGCAACGACAGGAGTAACTCCGACAGCACGGTGCTTGGGAATGATGACACCTGAAACGTTGGTCGCATCAGCTGTTCTCAAGATGGAACCTAGATTATGAGGGTCAGTTAACCCATCCAGAATCAATAGAAGTGGATTTTCTTCTTGGCGTGTTTTGGCAAGGATTTGGTCCAGTTCGCTATAGGCAAATTCGGATACTCGTAGAACGAAACCTTGGTGGACAGCACCTTCAGTCATCTCAGAGAGGGATTTTTTTGAAGTCCAAGAAATGGATACTTTTTTTTCTGTAGCCAGTTCCTTGACTTTCTCAACATTCTTACCTCGGAGATCTTCTTGGAGGTAAAGTTTGTTCCCTGTGTTTGCAAGGAGGGCTTCGGTAACGGCGTGGACGCCATAGACAATATCATTTGTTTTCATGCCTCTATTATAACACAAAACCCCGTCTTGCAACGGGATTTTATTTATTCAAGAATCAGTAGACCATCTTTAACTTCAAATGGGTCTTTTTCATTGATACGATCGTAAAACATGATTCCGTTGATGTGGTCAATTTCATGCTGAACAACGATGGAGTTGTAGCCTTTGAGCTTGATACGGTGTTTTTCGCCGTCCTTGTCAAAGTAGTCAACAGTAACGCGAGCATGGCGAACAACATAGCCAGGCACATTGCGGTCAACAGAGAGGCAACCTTCTCCTTCGCCAAGAGCAGCGTCTTGAACAGAGTGAGAGACGATTTTTGGATTGTACATAATGGCTTGTAAGTCGTAGGCTTCCTGCGGAGTTTCACCTTCTTCAACAATGTTTGGTACCAAAACAGCGATAATACGTTTTGAGATATCTAATTGAGGAGCAGCAAGTCCAACACCACCTCGGAGCCCCATCTTTTCAGCCATGACAGGATCTTGGGAATGTTTGAGGAATTGCATCATCTTTTCACCGAGAATGATTTCCTGGTCAGACAAGGGGAAAGTGACTTCCTCAGCAACCGCGCGTAGAGTTGGATTTCCCTCGCGGATAATATCTTTCATATCAATTAAGTGAGCAGCTTTTGTAATACGTTCTATTGCAGACATTTTCTCTCCTTTCATTACCTCTACATGATATCACAAAATGACAAGGATTGAAAGTATTACAGCCTTTAGGATTTATAGAAAATAGATAGGAAGTTCAATTCAATTGTGAAAGAATTACTTATCTATGATATAATAAAAAGAAAAGGCTTGCATTAGAAAGTAGGGAGAATGAAGATGCAAAGAAGACAGGATAGACATAAACGTGGACCAGTTTTTCGTTTTATGAGGGGGTTTGTAAACTTTTTTAGGAGTTATCGCAAGTGGAGTAATAAGGGATTTGTGGCGATACTTTTGCTAGCAGTTGCTTTATCAATGGGCTTGGTCTTGTTGTTTGAAAGTTTCCAAGGAATCCCTTTAACCAGTCAAAAAAAGGATGCCATTTCTCAAGAAGCAAATAAGACGAACCAAAATGCTAAAGATCGGGAAGAAGAAACAAGTGCTCGTATTATGGCCCATGGAGATTTACTTTACCATGATATTATCTATATGTCAGCTAAAAAGGAAGATGGCAGCTATGATTTTCATGAGAATTTTGAATACGTAACTCCTTGGCTTAAGCAGGCAGATTTGGCTATAGGTGATTTTGAAGGGACCATTAATAAAGATCATTATCTAGCTGGTTATCCTTTATTTAATGCTCCTGTTCAAGTAATGGATGCTATTAAAGATGCTGGGTATCATGTTTTAGATTTAGCCCATAATCATGTTTTAGATTCGCAAATTGAAGGAGTTATTTCAACGGCAGATGCAATTGAAAAGGCAGGAATGACACCTATTGGAGTTTATACGCACGAGTCACGTGATCAAGCTCCACTCGTTATCAAGGAAGTGAACGGTATCAAGGTTGCACTTTTGGCTTATTCTTATGGATTTAATGGAATTGAGCAAAGTATTTCGCAAGAAGACTATAACCGCTATCTTTCAGACCTAAACGAAGATAAGATGAAGGCTGAAATTGAACGGGCAGAGAAGGAAGCGGATATTACTGTTATCATGCCTCAGATGGGTGTTGAGTATCGCATAGAACCGACTGAAGAGCAAAAGGCTTTGTACCACAAGATGATTGATTGGGGAGCGGATATTATCTTTGGAGGCCATCCACACGTAGTTGAGCCATCAGAGACTGTTGAAAAAGATGGAGAGAAAAAACTTATCATCTATTCTATGGGAAACTTTATCTCTAACCAACGTATTGAAACAATGACTGGTGTAGACAATGCGAAGTGGACTGAGCGTGGTGTTCTTATGGATGTAACTGTCAAGAAAAAAGATGGACAAACAACTATTGAAACAGCTAAAGCTCATCCTACTTGGGTCAATCGAACACCAAAGGGAACTTTTTCACCAGAAGGATATCCCTTATATCATTATCAAACCTATGTCCTAGAAGACTTTATCGAGGGTGGTAGTCATCGTGATCAGTTAGATGAAGCAACTAAGGAACGAATTGATACAGCCTACAAAGAAATGAACGAACATGTGGGATTGAAGTGGGACTAGCTTAAATCCAGAGGAAAGTAAATGACGATTAAGGTAATTGCGACAGATATGGATGGGACCTTGCTGGATGCTAGAGGCCAGCTTGATCTTCCACGCTTGGAAAAGATTTTAGATCAGTTGGATCAAAGGGACATTCGTTTTGTCATTGCGACGGGCAATGAAATTCACCGTATGAGACAACTGCTGGAGCACTTGGTGGATCGAGTGGTTCTGGTGGTTGCTAACGGTGCTCGTATTTTTGAAAACAATGAATTGATTCAGGCTCAGACTTGGGATGATGCCATTGTCGATAAGGCTTTGGCTCATTTCAAGGGGCGAGCGTGTCAAGACCAGTTTGTGGTAACGGGGATGAAGGGTGGTTTTGTCAAAGAAGGTACGATTTTTACAGACCTTGAAAGTTTTATGACTCCAGAAATGATTGAAAAATTCTACCAACGGATGCAGTTTGTGGATGAATTAACATCTGACCTCTTTGGTGGTGTGCTCAAGATGAGTATGGTTGTTGGTGAGGAACGTTTAAGTTCGGTCTTGGAAGAAATCAATGACCTCTTTGATGGCCGTGTTCGTGCTGTATCGAGTGGCTATGGTTGCATTGATATCCTCAAAGCTGGAATTCATAAAGCATGGGGCTTAGAAGAATTACTCAAGCGCTGGGACTTGAACCCCCAACAAATCATGGCTTTTGGTGACAGTGAAAATGATGTTGAAATGCTTGAAATGGCTGGAATTGCCTATGCGATGGAAAATGCTGATGATAAAGCCAAAGCTGTGGCGACTGCTCTAGCGCCAGCCAACAGCCAAGGAGGAGTTTATCAAGTCTTGGAAAACTGGTTAGAAAAAGGAGAATGAAGAAGTGGCAGTACAGTTATTAGAGAATTGGCTCCTAAAGGAACAATGCAAAATACAAACCAAGTATCGTCACTTAAATCAAGTTTCAGTTATAGAGCCAGATATTCTTTTTATAGGGGATTCCATTGTTGAGTATTATCCTCTGCAGGAACTGTTTGGGACTTCAAAGACGATTGTCAATCGAGGAATTCGTGGCTATCAGACAGGGCTGTTACGAGAGAACCTTGATGCGCATCTATACGGTGGGGCGGTAGATAAAATTGTCCTTCTGATTGGGACAAATGATATCGGAAAAGATGTGCCTGTGAATGAGGCTCTCAATAATCTCGAAGCTACTATTCAATCCATTGCTCGCGATTATCCACTGACAGAGATTAAATTACTTTCCATTTTGCCAGTCAATGAGGGAGAGGAGTATAAGCAGACAGTCTATATCCGCACGAATGAAAAGATACAGGAGTGGAATCAAGCCTATCAAGAGCTTGCTTCTGCCTATATGCAGGTGGAATTTGTGCCAGTTTTTGATAGTTTGACAGACAAGGTAGGTCAACTCAAAAAAGATTATACAACTGATGGGTTGCACCTTAGTGTTCCCGGTTATCAGGTTTTGACCAAAGCTTTGAAAGACTATCTTTTGTAGTTAGTTGATTTCCTTTTTGCATTTTTGTGTTAGATAAGGTATAATGGTTTTACTGTCTTTTGGGGTCGTTACGGATTCGACAGGCATTATGAGGCATATTTTGCGACTCATCGGCAGATGTAAAAATGCCAGTTAAATATAACTGCAAAAAATAACACTTCTTACGCTCTAGCTGCCTAAAAACCAGCAGGCGTGACCCGATTTGGATTGCTCGTGTTCAATGACAGGTCTTATTATTAGCGAGATACGATCAAGTCTTGTCTAGCGGCTTGATAAGAGATTGATAGACTCGCAGTTTCTAGGCTTGAGTTATGTGTCGAGGGACTGTTAAACGAATACATAACCTATGGTTGTAGACAAATATGTTGGCAGGTGTTTGGACGTGGGTTCGACTCCCACCGGCTCCATTATTCCTTTGCATTCTTTTGCATTCCTTGGTAAAACGTTGTTAAATCAACGTTTTTTATTTTTGTCTTTGGTATTCCTTGGTATTCTTTTGCGGAAAAGGAGTCACAGAAGGAGTCAGAAACAGACCCTAAAGCAGACCCTGTTTTTTTAAAAGGGATACAAAAAAGGATACAACATCTGTCGCATCCTAGAAATATATTCTTCTACGGAAGACATGGGATTCGAACCCACGCACGCTGTTACACGCCTACCGCGTTTCCAACACGGCCTCTTAAGCCTCTTGAGTAATCTTCCAATACTTACTCAAATAGTCTACCATAAAGACCCTTATCTTGCAATAAAAATTCTGGAAATAAGAAAAATGATAGAATTTGAAAGAAAGTGATAAAAAATGCTTGACTTTGAAAGAAAGTGTGATAGAATGAATAGTGTAAACGATAACAGGAGGTGGTTCGGTGTTAAAAACAGAGCGGAAGCAACTGATTTTAGAGGAGTTAAATCAACATCATGTAGTTTCTTTAGAGAAATTAGTTAGTTTGCTAGAAACGTCAGAATCAACGGTTCGAAGAGACTTGGATGAGTTGGAAGCAGAAAACAAGCTTCGTCGTGTGCATGGTGGAGCAGAACTCCCCCACTCCTTACAGGAAGAAGAAACCATTCAAGAAAAATCTGTCAAAAACCTTCAAGAGAAGAAGTTACTGGCTCAGAAAGCAGCCTCTCTCATTAAAGAAAAAGATGTCATCTTTATCGATGCTGGAACAACAACTGCTTTTTTGATTCATGAATTGGTCAATAAGAATGTTACAGTTGTGACAAATTCGATTCACCATGCTGCTCAGTTGGTTGAAAAGCAGATTCCAACTGTCATGGTTGGAGGAAGTGTCAAGATGGCGACAGATGCGAGCATCGGGGGTGTTGCTCTTAACCAGATTAACCAATTGCACTTTGACCGTGCCTTTATCGGGATGAATGGTGTGGACGATAGTTATTATACGACTCCTGATATGGAAGAGGGAGCTGTGAAGCGTGCTATTTTGGAGAATGCTAAGCAGACTTATGTTTTGGTCGATTCGTCTAAGATTGGACAAACTTGCTTTGCCAAGGTAGCACCACTCAAACGAGCTATTGTTATCACAAGTCAAGAGCAGGAGCTCTTGCAGGTTATTAAGGAGAAAACGGAGGTAATAGAAGTATGATTTATACAGTCACACTCAATCCATCCATTGACTATATCGTTCGTTTGAACCAAGTCCAAGTTGGTAGTGTCAATCGTATGGACAGTGATGATAAGTTTGCTGGTGGGAAAGGAATCAATGTCAGTCGTGTCTTGAAACGTTTGGATGTATCAAATACAGCGACTGGATTTATCGGTGGCTTTACTGGTAAATTTATCACAGATACCCTTGCAGAGGAAGAAATCGAGACACGTTTTGTCCAAGTTGCAGAAGATACTCGTATCAATGTTAAGATTAAAGCGGACCAAGAAACAGAAATCAACGGAACGGGTCCAGCTGTCGAACCAGCCCAGTTAGAAGAATTGAAAGCTATTTTGTCTAGTTTGACTGCAGAAGAAACGGTTGTATTTGCTGGTTCAAGTGCTAAAAATCTAGGCAATGTCATCTACAAGGATTTGATTGCCTTGACGCGCAAGACTGGTGCGCAAGTAGTCTGTGACTTTGAAGGACAGACCTTGATTGATAGTTTGGACTATCAGCCACTTTTGGTTAAACCAAATAATCACGAACTTGGAGCGATTTTTGGGGTTAAACTCGAAAGTTTAGATGAAATAGAGAAATACGCGCGAGAGTTACTGGTTAAGGGTGCTCAAAATGTGATTATCTCTATGGCTGGCGACGGTGCCCTTCTTGTCACATCTGAGGGAGCTTACTTTGCTAAACCAATCAAGGGAACAGTCAAAAATTCAGTTGGGGCTGGTGATTCTATGGTCGCTGGATTTACAGGTGAATTTGTCAAATCTAAAGATGCAGTAGAAGCATTCAAATGGGGAGTGGCTTGCGGAACGGCAACCACCTTCTCGGATGACTTGGCAACGGCAGAATTTATTAAAGAAACTTATGAAAAAGTTGAGGTAGAAAAACGATGAAAATTCAAGACCTATTGAGAAAAGATGTTATGTTGCTGGATTTGCAGGCAACTGAAAAAACTGCTGTCATCGAGGAGATGATTAAAAGCTTGACAGACCACGGTTATGTAACAGATTTTGAAACCTTTAAAGAAGGCATTTTGGCGCGTGAAGCCTTGACTTCTACAGGTTTAGGAGACGGTATCGCAATGCCTCACAGCAAAAACGCTGCTGTAAAAGAAGCGACAGTTCTCTTTGCCAAGTCAAACAAGGGTGTTGATTATGAGAGCTTGGATGGACAAGCAACTGACCTCTTCTTCATGATTGCGGCTCCAGAAGGTGCCAATGATACTCACTTGGCAGCCTTGGCAGAATTGTCTCAATACTTGATGAAAGACGGCTTTGCTGATAAACTTCGCCAAGCAACATCAGCTGACCAAGTCATTGAGATTTTTGACCAAGCTTCAGAAAAAACTGAGGAACCTGTTCAAGTGCCTGCAAATGACTCTGGTGACTTTATCGTAGCTGTTACAGCTTGTACAACAGGTATTGCCCACACTTACATGGCCCAAGAAGCCCTTCAAAAAGTGGCTGCTGAAATGGGTGTTGGAATTAAGGTCGAAACCAACGGTGCTAGCGGTGTTAGTAACCAACTAACTGCTGAAGACATCCGTAAGGCTAAAGCTGTTATCATCGCAGCAGATAAGGCTGTAGAAATGGATCGTTTCGATGGCAAACCATTGATCAATCGTCCAGTTGCTGACGGTATCCGTAAGACAGAAGAGTTGATTAACTTGGCTCTTTCAGGAGATGCTGAAGTTTATCGTGCCGCTAATGGTGCAAAAGCTGCAACAGCAAGCAATGAAAAACAAAGCCTTGGTGGTGCCTTCTACAAACACTTGATGAGTGGTGTATCTCAAATGTTGCCATTTGTTATTGGCGGTGGTATCATGATTGCCCTTGCCTTCTTGATTGACGGTGCTTTGGGTGTTCCAAATGAAAACCTTGGCAATCTTGGTTCTTACCATGAGTTAGCTTCTATGTTCATGAAAATTGGTGGTGCGGCCTTTGGCTTGATGCTCCCAGTCTTTGCAGGTTATGTTGCCTACTCTATCGCTGAAAAACCAGGTTTGGTAGCAGGTTTCGTGGCTGGTGCTATTGCCAAAGAAGGTTTTGCCTTTGGTAAAATTCCTTATGCTGCAGGTGGTGAAGCAACTTCAACTCTTACAGGTGTCTCATCTGGTTTCCTAGGTGCCCTTGTTGGTGGATTTATCGCAGGTGCCTTGGTTCTTGCTATCAAGAAATATGTTAAAGTTCCTCGTTCACTTGAAGGTGCTAAATCAATCCTTCTCTTGCCACTTCTTGGAACAATCTTGACAGGATTTGTCATGCTAGCTGTTAACATCCCGATGGCAGCAATCAACACTGCTATGAATGACTTCCTAGGCGGTCTTGGAGGCGGTTCAGCTGTTCTTCTTGGTATCGTCCTTGGTGGAATGATGGCTGTTGATATGGGTGGACCAGTTAACAAAGCGGCTTATGTCTTTGGTACAGGTACGCTTGCTGCGACTGTTTCTTCAGGTGGTTCTGTAGCCATGGCAGCAGTTATGGCTGGAGGAATGGTGCCACCACTTGCAATCTTTATTGCAACCCTTCTTTTCAAAGATAAATTTACTAAAGAAGAACGCAACTCTGGTTTGACAAACATCATCATGGGCTTGTCATTTATCACTGAGGGAGCGATTCCATTTGGTGCCGCTGACCCAGCTCGTGCTATTCCAAGCTTCATCCTTGGTTCAGCAGTAGCAGGTGGACTCGTTGGTCTTGCAGGTATCAAACTCATGGCACCACACGGAGGAATCTTCGTCATCGCCCTTACTTCAAATGCACTTCTTTACCTTGTCTCTGTCTTGGTAGGAGCAATCGTAAGTGGTGTGGTCTATGGTTACCTACGCAAACCACAAGCATAAAAAATAGAAAAATGAAAAGATTGGACCGTTTGGTGCAGTCTTTTTCTCTTTCCGAAATGCCTGTGAAATATGGTATAATAGAAGAATGGCAAACAAGAATACAAGTAAAACAAGACGGAGACCGTCTAAAGCAGAACTCGAAAGAAAAGAAGCGATTCAACGAATGCTGATTTCGTTGGGAATCGCGATTTTATTGATTTTCGCAGCATTTAAATTAGGGGCTGCAGGTATCACTCTTTACAATTTAATCCGCTTGCTGGTGGGGAGCCTAGCTTATCTGGCAATATTTGCCCTCTTGGTCTATCTCTTCTTTTTCAAGTGGATCCGAAAACAGGAAGGGCTCTTATCTGGCTTTTTCACCATATTTGCAGGCTTGCTCCTGATTTTTGAGGCCTACTTGGTTTGGAAATATGGTTTGGACAAGTCCGTTCTAAAAGGAACCATGGCTCAGGTTGTGACGGATTTAACTGGTTTTCGAACGACCAGTTTTGCTGGAGGAGGCTTGATTGGTGTTGGACTCTATGTGCCAACTGCCTTTCTCTTTTCAAATGTCGGCACTTACTTTATTGGTTCTATCTTGATTTTAGCTGGAGCCCTCCTAGTCAGTCCTTGGTCTGTTTACGATATTGCTGAATTCTTCAGTAGAGGCTTTGCCAAATGGCGGGAAGGGCATGAGCGTCGAAAAGAGGAACGCTTTGTCAAACAAGAAGAAAAAGCTCGTCAAAAAGCTGAGGAAGAAGCTAGATTAGAAAAAGAAGCAGCTGAGAAAGCCTTGCTCGATTTGCCTCCTGTCGATATGGAAACAGGTGAAATTTTGACAGAGGAAGCTGTTCAGGCTCTTCCACCTATGCCTGAAGAAGAGTGGGTGGAACCAGAAATCATCCTGCCTCAAGCTGAACTTGAATTCCCTGACCATGAGGAGACCTTTGATGATGAAGATGTACAGGTTGATTTTTCAGCCAAAGAAGCCCTTGAATACAAACTTCCAAGTTTACAACTTTTTGCCCCAGATAAACCAAAGGACCAGTCTAAAGAGAAGAAAATCGTCCGAGAAAATATCAAAATCCTAGAAGAAACTTTTGCCAGCTTTGGTATCAAGGTGACAGTTGAACGGGCTGAAATTGGTCCATCAGTGACCAAGTATGAAGTCAAGCCAGCAGTGGGTGTAAGGGTTAACCGCATTTCCAATCTAGCAGATGACCTCGCTCTAGCCTTGGCAGCCAAGGATGTTCGGATTGAGGCACCAATACCTGGTAAATCCTTAGTCGGAATTGAGGTTCCTAACTCTGAGATTGCGACTGTGTCCTTCCGCGAACTATGGGAACAATCTCAAACGAAAGCAGAAAATCTCTTGGAAATTCCTTTAGGGAAGGCAGTTAATGGCACCGCAAGAGCTTTTGACCTTTCAAAAATGCCTCATTTGCTCGTCGCAGGTTCAACGGGTTCAGGGAAGTCAGTAGCTGTTAATGGTATTATTGCTAGCATTCTCATGAAGGCAAGACCAGACCAAGTCAAATTTATGATGGTAGACCCTAAGATGGTTGAGTTGTCTGTTTACAATGATATCCCCCATCTCTTAATTCCAGTTGTGACCAATCCACGCAAGGCCAGTAAGGCTCTGCAAAAGGTTGTGGATGAAATGGAAAACCGTTATGAACTCTTTGCCAAGGTGGGAGTTCGGAATATTGCAGGTTTTAATGCCAAGGTAGAAGAGTTCAATTCCCAATCTGAATACAAGCAGGTTCCACTACCACTCATTGTCGTGATTGTGGATGAGTTGGCTGACCTTATGATGGTAGCCAGCAAGGAAGTAGAAGATGCTATTATTCGTCTCGGACAGAAGGCGCGTGCGGCTGGTATCCACATGATTCTTGCAACCCAGCGTCCATCCGTTGATGTCATCTCTGGTCTGATTAAGGCCAATGTCCCATCCCGTGTGGCATTTGCGGTTTCGTCTGGTACAGATTCACGAACAATCTTGGATGAAAATGGAGCAGAAAAACTGCTTGGTCGCGGAGATATGCTCTTTAAACCGATTGATGAAAATCATCCAGTTCGTTTACAAGGATCCTTTATCTCGGATGACGATGTCGAACGTATCGTAAACTTTATCAAGGCTCAGGCAGATGCGGACTACGATGAGAGTTTTGATCCAGGTGAGGTCTCTGAAAATGACGGAGAATTTTCAGATGGTGAATCTGGTGGAGATCCGCTTTTTGAAGAAGCCAAAGCTCTAGTTATTGAAACTCAGAAAGCCAGCGCATCTATGATTCAGCGTCGTTTGTCAGTTGGATTTAACCGTGCGACCCGTCTCATGGAAGAGCTTGAGATGGCAGGTGTCATTGGTCCAGCTGAAGGTACCAAACCAAGAAAAGTTTTACAACAATAAAAAAAATAGCTTCTTTCCAAGTTTGGAAGGAAGCTATTTTTGTGATTACTGGTTTGTTTTAGCTTCAGAACTCGTCGTATTTGACTGTGTTCCGTTATCGCTTGTTTCTTTATTTGTAGCTGGTATAGAAGAGTCCTGAGTTGCTGTTTTCTGATCTTCTTTTTTCTCTTCCTTGACGCTGGATTTTGGCGTTTCCTCTTGCTGTGTTTTTTCTTGACTAGTATTATTTTCCTTATTGGGATTAGTGTTTTCCTGAGGGGATTCCTTTTGAATTTCTTTGACAATGGTTGTCGTCTGGCTTGTCGTAGGTTCTTTTTTAGTATTTTTATTATTATCCAAGGCGTTCATAATCGTGATACTTGCGGTAATCAAGCCAAGGATACTACCGATAGTAGCAACGGTTTTTTGAAAGACCGTAAAGCCTTTTTTGATGTGTTCTGTTTTTGGTTTTGAAGTTCTACGATAATTAGACATACATTCTCTCCTTTAATTAAAATTTATTATACCGCATTTCTTTAAAAAAATCTTAAAAAAAGAGGAATTGCCCTTTCTTGTCGCAAGCTCCGTTTCATGATACAATAGAGGGAGTGATTTTAGAAAGCGTGAGAAAATATGATTTACTTTGATAATTCAGCGACGACCAAGCCTTATCCTGAAGCCCTTGAAACTTATCTGCAGGTCGCTTCAAAAATTTTAGGAAATCCGTCTAGTCTCCATCGTTTGGGAGACCAGGCAACACGAATCTTAGATGCTTCCCGGCAGCAAATTGCGGATTTGATTGGTAAGAAAAGTGATGAAATCTTCTTTACCTCTGGTGGAACAGAGGGAGATAACTGGGTCATCAAGGGTGTGGCCTTTGAAAAAGCCCAGTTTGGCAAGCACATCATTGTATCTGCCGTTGAACATCCAGCAGTCAAAGAATCAGCCCTTTGGTTGAAATCTCAAGGTTTTGAAGTGGATTTTACTCCAGTAGATGAGAAAGGATTTGTGGATGTTGAGGCTCTAGGAGCTTTGATACGACCTGATACGATCCTCGTCTCTATCATGGCAGTTAACAATGAAATCGGCTCTATTCAACCTATTAAAGCTATTTCAGAACTCTTGGCAGACAAGCCAACTATTTCCTTCCACGTTGATGCGGTTCAAGCACTTGCTAAGATTCCAACTGAAAAGTATCTAACAGAACGAGTGGATTTTGCGACCTTTTCGAGCCATAAGTTTCATGGAGTCCGTTGTGTTGGTTTTGTCTATATCAAGTCTGGCAAGAAGATTACGCCCCTTTTAACAGGTGGTGGTCAGGAGCGTGATTATCGTTCGACAACTGAAAATGTGGCAGGAATTGCAGCGACAGCCAAGGCCCTCCGTTTGTCTATGGAAAAGCTAGATTTCTTTACGAGCAAGACTGGACAGATTAAGGCAGTCATTCGTCAAGCGCTTTTGGACTATCCGGATATATTTGTCTTTTCAGATGAGGAAGACTTTGCCCCTCATATTCTGACTTTTGGGATTAAGGGTGTTCGTGGAGAAGTCATTGTTCACGCCTTTGAAGACTATGATATTTTCATCTCAACGACCTCTGCTTGTTCATCCAAGGCTGGGAAACCAGCTGGAACCTTGATAGCTATGGGAGTCGACAAGGATAAGGCCCAGTCAGCTGTGCGTCTTAGCCTAGACCTTGAAAATGATATGAGTCAGGTTGAGCAGTTTTTGACCAAGTTAAAATTGATTTACAATCAAACTAGAAAAGTAAGATAGGAGCATTCATGCAGTATTCAGAAATTATGATTCGCTACGGTGAGCTGTCAACCAAGGGTAAAAACCGTATGCGTTTCATCAATAAACTTCGCAATAATATTTCAGACGTTTTGTCTATCTATCCCCAAGTTAAGGTAACGGCAGATCGCGACCGTGCCCACGCTTACCTCAATGGAGCAGATTACACAGCAGTAGCAGAATCGCTCAAACAAGTATTTGGTATTCAAAATTTTTCCCCTGTATACAAGGTCGAAAAATCTGTAGAAGTTCTGAAGTCTGCTGTCCAAGAGATTATGAAAGATATCTATAAGGAAGGCATGACTTTCAAAATCTCTAGCAAGCGTAGCGATCACAACTTTGAATTGGATAGTCGTGAACTCAACCAAACACTTGGAAGTGCTGTATTCGAAGCTATTCCAAATGTGCAAGCTCAAATGAAAAGTCCTGACATCAATCTTCAGGTGGAGATCCGTGAAGAAGCAGCCTATCTTTCTTATGAAACCATTCGTGGGGCTGGTGGTTTGCCAGTTGGAACTTCAGGTAAAGGGATGCTTATGTTGTCAGGAGGGATTGACTCACCTGTAGCAGGTTATCTTGCTTTGAAACGTGGAGTGGATATTGAGGCTGTTCATTTTGCCAGCCCACCATACACGAGTCCTGGTGCTCTTAAAAAAGCCCAAGATTTGACCCGTAAATTAACCAAGTTCGGGGGAAATATCCAGTTTATCGAAGTACCTTTCACTGAGATTCAAGAGGAAATCAAGGCTAAGGCGCCAGAAGCCTACCTTATGACCTTGACGCGTCGCTTTATGATGCGGATTACTGACCGTATTCGTGAGGTACGAAATGGTTTAGTTATCATCAATGGGGAGAGTCTAGGTCAAGTAGCCAGCCAAACCCTTGAAAGCATGCAGGCTATCAATGCCGTTACCAACACTCCCATCATCCGCCCAGTTGTAACCATGGATAAGTTGGAAATCATTGATATTGCACAAGAAATTGATACCTTTGACATTTCAATCCAGCCTTTTGAAGACTGTTGTACCATTTTTGCGCCAGATCGTCCAAAGACCAATCCTAAGATTAAGAATGCGGAGCAGTACGAAGCGCGTATGGATGTTGAAGGATTAGTAGAGCGAGCAGTGGCTGGAATCATGATTACTGAGATTACACCGCAGGCTGAAAAAGATGAAGTGGATGACTTGATTGATAATTTGCTCTAATTCAGAAAATCCAGAAGAATTTAGAAAAATAAATGAAAAAGTTAGTTTTTAATTCCAAAAACGGAAGCAAAACTAACTTTTTTTCTATAATTGTGATATAATAAAATAAAATTTTGAATATAGAGAGTTTTCTGACAATGAATCAATCCTACTTTTATTTAAAAATGAAAGAACACAAACTCAAGGTTCCTTATACAGGTAAGGAACGCCGTGTACGTGTTCTTCTACCTAAAGATTATGAGAAAGACACGGATCGTTCCTATCCTGTTGTTTACTTTCATGACGGGCAAAATGTTTTTTATAGCAAGGAGTCTTTCATTGGCCATTCATGGAAGATTATCCCAGCTATTAAGCGTAATCCTGATATCAGTCGCATGATTGTCGTAGCCATTGATAATGATGGTATGGGGCGGATGAATGAGTATGCGGCTTGGAAGTTCCAAGAATCTCCTATCCCAGGCCAGCAATTTGGCGGTAAGGGCGTGGAGTATGCTGAGTTTGTCATGGAGGTGGTCAAGCCATTTATCGATGAGACCTACCGTACTAAAGCTGATCGCCAGCATACGGCTATGATTGGTTCCTCACTAGGCGGCAATATTACCCAGTTTATCGGTTTGGAATACCAAGACCAAATTGGTTGTCTAGGAGTCTTTTCATCTGCCAACTGGCTGCACCAAGAAGCCTTTAACCGCTATATAGAGCGCCAGCAACTGTCGCCTGACCAGCGCATCTTCATCTATGTAGGAACAGAGGAAGCAGATGATACGGACAAGACCCTGATGGCTGGTAATATCAAACAAGCCTATATCGACTCGTCGCTTCGATATTACCATGATTTAATAGCAGGGGGAGTACACTTGGATAATCTTGTCTTGAAAGTTCAGTCTGGTGCCATCCATAGTGAAATCCCTTGGTCGGAGAATTTACCAGACTGTCTGAGATTTTTTGCAGAGAAATGGTAAGTTAGAAAAGGAGAAAGCCAATGCATATTGAACATCTTAGCCACTGGAGTGGTCACCTCAACCGTGAAATGTACCTTAATCGTTATGGACATGCTGGGATTCCAGTTGTGGTCTTTGCTTCATCAGGTGGTAGTCACAATGAATACTATGATTTTGGCATGATTGATGCCTGTGCTTCTTTTATCGAGGAAGGCCGTGTCCAGTTCTTTACCCTATCCAGTGTAGATAGTGAGAGCTGGTTGGCTACTTGGAAAAATGGTCACGACCAAGCGGAAATGCATCGTGCCTATGAACGCTACGTGATTGAGGAGGCCATTCCTTTTATCAAGCATAAGACAGGTTGGTTTGATGGCATGATGACTACAGGTTGCTCGATGGGCGCCTACCATGCAGTCAACTTTTTTCTCCAACATCCAGATGTCTTTAACAAGGTGATTGCTCTCAGCGGTGTTTACGACGCACGTTTCTTTGTCGGCGATTACTACAACGACGATGCCATTTACCAAAACTCGCCAGTAGATTATATCTGGAACCAGAACGACGGCTGGTTTATTGACCGTTATCGTCAGGCAGAGATTGTGCTGTGTACGGGTCTTGGAGCCTGGGAACAAGACGGTTTACCATCATTTTACAAGCTCAAAGAAGCCTTTGACCAGAAACAAATTCCAGCCTGGTTTGCTGAATGGGGACACGATGTCGCCCACGACTGGGAATGGTGGCGCAAACAAATGCCTTATTTCCTTGGCAATCTCTATTTATAAAAGGAGTTACCTATGAATTACCTTGTTATTTCTCCCTACTATCCACAAAACTTTCAACAGTTTACCATTGAACTAGCTAATAAAGGCATCACAGTCTTGGGAATTGGCCAAGAGCCCTACGAGCAACTGGATGAGCCCTTGCGCAATAGCCTGACTGAGTATTTCCGTGTTGACAATCTTGAAAATGTAGACGAAGTCAAGCGCGCTGTTGCTTTTCTCTTTTATAAACATGGCCCGATTGACCGTATTGAATCCCACAATGAATACTGGCTTGAGCTGGATGCAACACTCAGAGAACAATTCAATGTTTTTGGTGCCAAACCAGATGATCTCAAAAAGACTAAATTTAAGTCTGAAATGAAGAAACTTTTCAAAAAAGCAGGTGTCCCTGTGGTGCCTGGAGCTGTTATCAAGACGGAAGAAGATGTTGATCAAGCTGTGAAAGAAATCGGTCTTCCAATGATTGCCAAGCCTGATAATGGAGTAGGAGCAGCCGCAACCTTTAAGCTTGAGACAGAAGACGATATCAATCACTTCAAGGCTGAGTGGGACCATTCAACCGTTTATTTCTTTGAGAAATTTGTCACTTCCAGTGAAATCTGTACATTTGATGGTTTAGTGGATAAGAATGGTAAGATTGTCTTTTCAACAACCTTTGACTATGCTTATACACCGCTTGATCTCATGATTTACAAGATGGACAATTCTTATTACATCCTCAAGGATATGGATCCTAAATTACGTAAATATGGTGAGGCTATCGTCAAAGAATTTGGTATGAGAGAACGGTTCTTCCATATCGAGTTCTTCCGTGAGGGAGATGATTACATTGCCATTGAGTACAATAACCGTCCTGCAGGTGGTTTTACCATTGATGTTTATAACTTTGCCCATTCCTTGGACCTCTATCGTAGCTATGCGGCGATTGTCGCAGGAGAAGAGTTTCCTGCCTCAGAGTTTGCCCCTCAGTATTGTTTGGCTACTTCTCGCCGTGCAAATGCTCATTATGTCTATTCTGAGGAGGATTTACTTGCCAAATACAGTCAGCAGTTCAAGGTTAAAAAAATCATGCCAGCAGCCTTCGCGGAACTTCAAGGAGATTACCTTTATATGCTGACAACTCCGAGTCGACAAGAAATGGATCAGATGATTGCAGATTTCAGCCAACGTCAAGAATAAGAACTATCGGATTAAGGAAATGGGATCCCTTAATCCTTTTGCTTTTTATAAGAAATAAAACCGCTTTCTTATATATTCTTTTAGAAAACCTGTTGCTAAAAGATATAAAAATTGATAGAATAGGGATTGTCTAAAAAATATTAAGGAGAATCTATCAATGGATTTCGCATGGGCAGTCAAATATGCCACTGAATTTTTGGGAACTGCTATTTTGATCATTCTTGGAAATGGTGCAGTTGCCAACGTTGAACTGAAAGGTACGAAAGGTCACCAAAGTGGCTGGATCGTTATCGCTGTTGGTTATGGTATGGGGGTTATGATCCCAGCTTTGATGTTTGGTAATGTATCTGGTAACCACATCAACCCAGCTTTCACTCTTGGACTTGCGATCAGCGGTCTCTTCCCTTGGGCACAAGTTGCGCCTTACATCATTGCACAAGTTTTGGGTGCTATCTTTGGTCAAGCCTTGGTTGTGGCAACACACCGCCCATACTACTTGAAAACTGAAAATCCAAACAATATCTTGGGTACTTTCTCAACAATTTCAAGTTTGGATAATGGTACAAAAGAATCACACTTTGCAGCAACTGTTAATGGTTTTGTAAATGAGTTTGTTGGTTCATTTGTTCTTTTCTTTGCAGCTCTTGGATTGACTAAAAACTTCTTTGGAGCTGAAGTCCTCCAATACATGAAACAAATGGCTAGTCAAGCAGGACAAAATGTTGACTTCTCTGATTTAGCAATTAAAGCCCAAGTAGCACCACATACTGCTTCAGGACTTTCAGTAGCTCACTTGGCACTTGGATTCCTTGTTATGGCCTTGGTAACATCACTTGGTGGACCTACAGGACCTGCCTTAAACCCAGCCCGTGACTTGGGACCACGTCTCCTTCATGCTTTCCTTCCAAAATCAGTTCTTGGTGAGCACAAAGGCGATTCAAAATGGTGGTATTCTTGGGTACCAGTAGTAGCACCTATCGCAGCAGCAATTGCGGCAGTAGCTATCTTCAAATTCCTTTACCTATAAGAAATTGAAACCGGGGAAATCCTCGGTTTTTTTAGATGAAATTTTTACGAAAAATCGGTAAATTTGAGTATAATATCTTGTAAAAAATTCTAAAATCCTTTAAAATAAAAGAGTTGGAGGAGTTTATGAATGTAAATCAGATTGTACGGATTATTCCTACTTTAAAAGTTAATAATAGAAAATTAAATGAAATATTTTATATTGAAACCCTTGGCATGAAGGCCTTATTAGAAGAGTCAGCTTTTCTGTCACTAGGGGATCAAACAGGTCTTGAAAAGCTGGTTTTGGAAGAAGCACCAAGCATGCGTACTCGTAAGGTAGAGGGAAGAAAAAAACTAGCTAGATTGATTATCAAGGTGGAAAATCCCTTGGAAATCGAAGGCCTCTTATCTAAAACAGATTCGATTCATCAATTATATAAAGGGCAAAATGGCTACGCTTTTGAAATTTACTCGCCAGAAGATGATTTGATTTTGATTCATGCAGAAGATGACAGAGCAAGTCTAGTAGAAGTAGGAGAAAAACCTGAATTTCAAACAGATTTGGAATCAATCTCTTTAAGTAAATTTGAGATTTCTATGGAATTACATTTCCCAACTGATGTCGAAAGTCTCTTGAAACCATCTGAACTTGGGGCATCACTTGGTTTTATCGCAGCTCAGGGGCAGGATCTGTCTGTGAACAATACGGTTACTTGGGACTTATCTATGCTCAAGTTCTTGGTCAATGAACTAGATTTAGCAAGTCTACGCCAGAAATTTGAGTCTACCGAATATTTTATTCCTAAGTCTGAAAAATTCTTCCTTGGTAAAGATAGAAATAATGTTGAATTGTGGTTTGAAGAAGTATGAAGTGGACCAAGATTATTAAAAAAATAGAAGAACAAATCGAGGCAGGGATTTATCCCGGAGCCTCTTTTGCGTGTTTTAAGGACCATCAATGGACGGAGATTTATGTAGGCCAGAGTGACTCAGAACATGGCTTGGATACTGAGGCAGGACTAGTTTACGACCTAGCTAGTGTCAGTAAGGTTGTTGGGGTTGGTACTGTTTTCACCTTCTTGTGGGAAAAAGGTCAATTAGATATTGACAGACCAGTAACCGATTTTTTACCTGAAAGTGATTATCCAGATATCACTATTCGCCAGCTCTTGACTCACGCAACAGATCTTGATCCATTTATTCCTAATCGTGATCTTTTAACAGCTTCAGAATTAAAGGAAGCGATGTTTCATCTCAACAGACGAAGTCAGCCAGCCTTTCTTTATTCGGATGTTCATTTTTTGCTATTGGGCTTTATTTTGGAAAGAATCTTCGATCAAGATTTGGATGTGATTTTACAGGATCAAGTCTGGAAACCTTGGGGAATGAATGAAACCCAGTTTGGGCCAGTTGAGCTTGCTGTTCCAACAGTCAGAGGTGTAGAGGCAGGTATCGTGCATGATCCCAAGGCTCGTCTCTTGGGCAGACATGCTGGTAGTGCTGGTTTGTTTTCGACTGTAAAGGATTTACAAATCTTTTTGCAGCACTATTTAGAGGATGATTTTGCAAGAGACTTGAGTCAAAATTTTTCTCCTTTGGATGACAAGGAACGTTCTTTAGCATGGAATTTGGAAGGAGATTGGTTAGACCATACGGGCTATACAGGTACCTTTATCATGTGGAATCGCCAGAAGCAAGAAGCGGCTATTTTCCTATCGAATCGTACCTATGAAAAGGATGAGAGGGCTCAATGGATTATAGACCGCAATCAAGTGATGGACTTGATTCGCAAAGAAGAGTAAGGAGAGACATGTCAAACAGTTTAAAAGGGACTCTATTAACAGTTGTGGCTGGGATTGCTTGGGGCTTGTCAGGAACGAGTGGCCAATACCTGATGGCACATGGAATTTCGTCTCTGGTTTTAACTAACTTACGACTTTTAATCGCCGGTGGGATTCTCATGGTCTTGGCTTATGCTACTGCAAAGGATAAAATGCTAGCCTTTTTAAAGGATAGAAAGAGTTTGCTGTCTCTTCTTATTTTTGCTCTAATTGGTCTCTTCCTCAACCAATTCGCCTATCTAACTGCTATTCAGGAGACCAATGCAGGAACAGCGACTGTGCTTCAGTATGTTTGTCCTGTCGGGGTTTTGATTTATAGCTGTATCAAAGATAAGGTGGCACCGACACTGGGAGAGATTATTTCAATCATATTAGCCATTGGAGGGACCTTCCTGATTGCAACTCATGGGCAATTGGACCAGTTATCCATGACACCTGCAGGCCTGTTCTGGGGTCTCTTTTCTGCTCTGACTTACGCACTTTATATCATTTTGCCCATAGCCTTGATTAAGAAGTGGGGGAGCAGTTTGGTCATTGGTGTGGGAATGGTCATAGCAGGTTTGGTCGCTCTTCCTTTTACAGGAGTTCTACAGACTGTTATCCCAACTAGTCTTGATTTTCTCCTCGCTTTTGCGGGCATTATTCTTATCGGGACTGTCTTTGCCTATACAGCTTTCCTTAAAGGAACCAGTCTGATAGGACCGGTCAAGTCAAGTTTGTTGGCTTCAATTGAACCAATCTCGGCGGTTTTCTTTGCCTTCCTAATTATGAATGAACAATTTTATTCTATTGATTTTCTTGGTATGGCAATGATTTTAATTGCAGTCACTTTGATTTCGTTGAAAGATTTATTGTTAGAGAAATAAACAAAAAAATGAAAGTAGATGATAACCACTCTCAAAGAGGGGTTATTTTTACTAATAAAAGCTTTTGAATCTAAATGAATTAATGAAATTTTATAAAAGTTTAAGCCTTTTTTCTTAAAATATTTATATGAGTATAGAATACCTGGAGAAAATATGAATATTTTTAAAAAAATACATCCATCTAAACCTCAAAAATACTTGAGATGGTTTGACATTGTGATTATTACGATCATAATGTTTGGTCAGTTTATAATTCGTTCAACTGAGCTATTTTTAGCAAATACGTTTCCAACGGGTGCATCAAGTACAGTAGGGACAGTTAGACAGGCTGCAAGCGAAGGTGCGGCTTATTTTAGTAATTTTACCCTGCAAGCTATATTACTGACTGTGACCTTACTCTATCTTTTGATTCGAAATTATGATTTTAAACAGCTTCCTATTAGCTGGAATTGGTCCACTATCTTTTGGGTTCCATTTATATTTGCTTTAGTGGGACTGTTTGGAGACTTGGTTACAACTCTCACTGGTAAATATAATTACTTTAATCCAGACCTTTTTGCCTATATAGATTTCACGCAAATAATAGGGAAGTTCTTAGCTCTCAGTCCGATAGCGATTGCCTATGCCTTGCTTAATGGATTTTATGAAGAGTTTTTCTTTCTAGGTTTGTTAACTTCAGTGAAGGAAAAACACAAGTGGTTGGTTTTGCTTTATTTTACTATTATTCGTATTTCCTTCCACACCTATCAAGGATTAGTATGGGCTTTGGTAATCGGTGTAGTTTATGGCTTATTCTATTATTTCTTATACAAATATAAAATTAAAAATCTCCTTCCATTCTTTCTCATGCATGCTTTAGCAGATATGTTTGGTTCTAGCCTGATCTATCTATTGGTTGCTTGGGGGACTTAAGAAACAGAAAAGAGACTGGGTAAAAACTCAATTTTAGTAGAAAATGAAGTAAATCTTCCCACAATAAAACGCATAGTATCAAGGTTTTTCAATATCTGATATTATGTGTTTTTGATTTTAAAGCTTTTTGTCCAGTCTCTTTTTAGAAAGAAGAATAAAGGTCTATTTTGAATCTGTAAAGAATGATATAATAGTAGAAATAGTCTAGTAGGGAGGAATTATGGAAATTGATAATAGATCAATTCGTCTTGGAGATGAGTTAAAGAAAGAATTGAAATCAGAGAGCCGAGTCAAAATTGCAGCAGCAACCTTTTCTATGTTTGCTTATCAGCAGTTGAAAGAGGAATTGGAGAATATTGAAGAGTTAAAATTTATTTTCACAAATCCGACTTTTGTAACAGATGAAACCAAAACAGATTTCCGTGAATATACGATACCCCAAAAAGAACGGGAACAATCGATTTTTGGTGGAAAGTATGAACTGAAATTGATGAATGAGCTGACCCAAAAAGCGATTGCTCGTGAATGTGCTGATTGGATCCGAAGAAAAGCGCAATTTAAGTCTATTAATATTGAAACAGATGAAATGCCGAATGGTATTCGAATTGAAAATTCGGATGATGTAGTGGCGGTAGATCGTTTGAAAAACTTTGATCGCAAAGAATTAGGATATGAGGCATCTCTATTTAAAACGAGTAGAAACCTCTATCATGCACCACTTAGTTTAAATTATTTAGATGAATTTGATAATCTTTGGGAAGAAGAGGATTATTTTCATGATGTTACAGAAGAGTTTTTGGAGAATTTAAACCTAGCTCACAAAGAACATTCACCTGAGTTCATTTACTATGTGATGCTATATAATTTATTCAATGAATTTTTAGAAGATATCAATGAAGACTTTTTACCAAATGAAGGTGTTGGTTATAAAGAAAGTAAGATTTGGGGGCTGTTATATGATTTTCAAAAGGATGCAGTGAAATCAATTATTTCTAAATTAGAAAAATTTAATGGATGTATTCTAGCGGATTCGGTTGGTCTAGGGAAGACTTATACAGCTTTAGCAGTCATGACTTATTATGCTTATCGAGGCAAACGTATTTTAGTACTTTGCCCTAAAAAGTTAGAAAATAACTGGAATATGTATCGTCATGATTATGTAAATAATCCAATTTATGATAGACATTTGCTTTATGACGTGCTTTATCATACAGACCTTAGTAGAGATAAAGGGCACTCTAATGGAATTGATTTGTCCTTAAATAATTGGCATACTTATGATCTGGTTGTCATTGATGAGTCTCATAATTTTAGAAATGGTAGCTCTAGCGAAAATGACTTATCTGAGGGGAGAGAAAATCGATATAGCCGTCTAATGAATCGCATCATAAAGTCTGGTGTCCCTACAAAGGTACTTATGTTATCAGCCACTCCTGTTAATAATCGTTTTAATGATTTGAAAAATCAAATTGCTCTAGCCTATGAAGGTGATACGGATCAAATTGATAGTAAATTAGAAACCAAATCATCTATAAATGATATTTTCAGAAACGCTCAATCTGCTTATAATAAGTGGACTGACCTACCTGCAGAAGAGAGAACAACAGATAAACTATTATCTACATTAGATTTTGATTTCTTTAAAGTACTAGATAGTGTAACCATAGCTAGAAGTAGAAAACATATTCGCGAATTTTATGATAGAGAAGCCATTGGAGAGTTTCCACAGCGCTTAAAACCACTTAATTTTGAACCTGATTTAACAGTTTCAAATCTTGGAATTACCTATAAAAAATTATATCACTTACTTGATAAACTGCAGTTGACTATCTATCAACCTTCAATACATATCTACCCATCAAAGAGAGCTAAATACGATAAAAGTAAAGAAGGAAAAATGGGGAATTTAACTCAGTTTGGTCGTGAGTCTGGTATCAAAAAACTGATGATGATTAACCTGCTCAAACGTTTAGAAAGTTCTGTCGCAGCTTTTCGATATACTTTAATAGACGTTGTAAAAGATTATGTAGAAAAGACGTTACAGGCTATCGAGGAATATGAATTGACAGGTTTGGATCATTTATCTGCTGTTCCTCATCTTAATGAAGATGATTTTGATTTGGAAGATAGTAATTTCGAGTTCTCTATTGGTAAGAAAAATCGGATTGCTCTACAAGATATGGATTATCGTAGTTGGAAGGTCGAGTTAGAACAAGATTTTGCAGTATTGACAGAGTTAGAAAATCTAATTAGTAAAATAACACCACAAGAAGACCAAAAACTGCAGACTCTTTTTACCTTGATAGATGAGAAGCTAACAAATCCAATCAATCCTGGTAATAAAAAGCTGATTATTTTCTCTGCATTTGCGACAACAACCAACTACCTTTATAAACATATTAGTCAGTATGTCTTGGATAAGTATGGTCTCTACACTGCTCAGATTTCAGGTACAAAAGGTTTTGCAACAACTCTGGAAACTAAAAATAAAAATCTCAATTCGTTACTAACTTATTTCTCTCCTAAATCAAAATCTCGTGATGTTTTGTTTCCTGGTGATGAGAGTGAGATCGATCTTTTAATCGCAACAGATGTGATTTCCGAAGGTCAAAACTTACAAGATGCAGATATGATGGTTAATTACGATATCCATTGGAATCCTGTCCGTATTGTTCAACGATTTGGTCGTGTGGATCGAATTGGTAGTCAAAATAAATACATTCAATTGGTTAACTTTTGGCCGAACCTTGAGTTAGATGAGTATATCGATCTCAAGTCTAGGGTTGAATCTAGAATGAAGATTTCTGTCTTGACTTCAACAGCAGATGATAATGTTTTGTCTAGTGAAGAAATAGAGGATAATAATTACCGACGAAAACAATTAGAACGTCTTAGAGATGAAGTGGTCGATCTAGAGGAGATGAATGATGGTATTTCCATTATGGATTTAGGCTTGGAAGATTATCGTATGGATCTTCTTAAGTATTTGGAAGAACATCCTGAGTTAGAAAAAGTTCCGAGGGGGTTGCAAGCTATTTTACCTGCTTCCAATAAAGAATCAGAAGGTGTCATTTTTGTCCTAAAAAATAAAGATCAGGTAAAAGGAAAAAATAATCAAAATCAGCTTCATCCATATTATATCCTCTACATCAATAGAAATGGCGAACTACTGTTATCTCCATCTGAAAGCAAGAAAATATTGGAGCACCTCAGTAGCATTTGTCGGGGTCAAAGTAAACCATTAAGTCAAGTAGTAGACAAGTTTAATCGTCAAACAAAAGACGGTAAAGAAATGGTTGTTTATTCGGAATTGCTTCAAGAGGCAATCGATCAACTAATGGAACATAATCAGATTTCAACTATGGATGCCCTATTTAACTTTGGATCTGTTGATTTGATGAATACTAGCATTGAGGGAATGGATGATTTTGAGCTAATTTGTTTCTTTATATTGATGAAAGGAGATTCTGATGATTAAATTCCCATCCTATACATCCTTATCAAAAGCTCACGTTCTATATCGGCCTCATAAAAAGGGAAATAGTGATTTTTTTGATAATCTTAATGTTTCTGTAAAAGAAAAGAAAGAATTAAGAGAACAGATTAGAGCAATTCAAATTACTCATCAGATTGATACAAGTACCACTAATATTCCTGCTGGAAAAAAAGTGAAGCAAATCATGATTTTAGAAATAGAACTCGAACAAATGGATGTTTCGTTCACTTTGTTAGAACAGCTAGATATAAGATTAGGGATTTACACAGCTTTTGTATTAAAATATTCACAAGGTCAAGAAGAACTTCTTATTCATTATAAAGAGCCTTTAAGTCAAGAAAAGGATGGCAAGCACTTTAAGATTGTACGTCGTTTTCAGACGTGTGATGATGTAAGCATTGATTTTGAGGGAAATGACTTAGATGATGTTTATGAGAGTCTTGTAAAAGAAACTGGTAAGAAAGAGTTACAAGTTTTAGAAACAAGTAATCTTAGAAACTCTATTGATCTCAGTGACCAATTAGATAAATTAGAAAAAAGGGCACAACAGTTAAAGAAAAAGATGTATTCTGAAAAATCAATGAGAAAACAAATAGAAATAAAAAGAGACTATCAGGCTACATTGAAAGAAATAGAAGCTTTAAAGAAGCAAAATTGATTGTAAGTTTTGACAAAGGAAAATCAGAAATTGAGATTAGGGAACTTTTTTGATTTCAAAATCTATTTTTGATAAAATGAAGCTGTAATTTATTAAAAATGAAGCATTACAAAAATACGATAAGCCAACTTAATTTTTTATAAAATTAAAATTACAAAAGCTTGACAAAGCTAAGAAAGGATAATACCATGAGCACAGCACAGCACAGCACAGCACAGCACAGCACAGCACAGCACAGCACAGCACACAGGTGAAAACTCTGGACTTGAGAAATTAACTCTCACTTCAAAAGTTGTTTTTACAGATAATATTTCAAAAATTGGTCAACTTTTTCCTGAAGTTCTGACGGAAAAGAGGGATGAATACGGCAGATTAGGTCCTGCGATTGACTTTGAGAAACTAAAACAGTTTTTATCAGAGGAAATTGTGGATGGTCGAGAATCCTATGAGTTTACTTGGGTTGGAAAGCGTGAAGCTATTGCAGAAGCTGGACGACCAACTACAAAAACCCTAAGACCAGATCTTGATGAAAGTGTTGACTTTGAAAACAGTGAAAATGTCTTTATTACTGGAGATAATTTAGAAGTCTTAAAAATCTTACAAGAATCCTATCTAGGAAAAATCGATATGATTTATATCGATCCCCCCTATAATACAGGGAAAGACTTTGTATATTCTGATAAGTTCCAAAAAACAGATGAAGAGTTGAAGGAAGAGATGGAGCTTTTGGATGAAGAAGGACGCCAGGTCGTCGGGCTCACAAAAAATGAAAAAACTTCGGCTCGTTATCACTCAGACTGGCTCAATATGATGTATCCACGCCTGCGCTTAGCAAGAAATCTCCTCAAAGATTCAGGTGTTATCTTTATCTCTATTGATGATAATGAACAAGCGAATCTGAAAGCTATATGTGATGAGATATTTGGGGAAGAGAATTTTATAGCAAGTATTACTAGGAATACAAATAGTTCTAAGAACCAAAGTTTATATATTTCGGTAAGTCATGAATATTGTCTAGTTTATTCCAAAGACGAGATAGAATTAGCAAAAAAACATAGTGAAAATAAATGGTCTGTAGATAAGAATAATATAAATGAGTATAAAAAGAGGGTAAAGCAATTACAAAATGCTGGTTTAAGTAATGAAGAAATTACATATGAATTAAAAGAATTAACGAAGTATCCACGATTCATAGATTTTACCAATTACTGGTACTTTGATGAACGTGGATTATATCGTAAAGGTGATTTAGGTGGCGTAAAAAATGGGAATATGACTCCTCTATTTAATCCTCTAACATGTCAAGAAGACCCTGTACCTCCTGGTGGATATCGCTATAAAAATGAAAAATTACAAGAACTTGTAAATGATAATAGGATTCATTTCCATACAGATGGAAGTTTGCCAACGATAAAGAGATATTTGAATGAAAACTCCAAGCAACGTCCAAAATCCATTATGAGTGATGATCAAAGACCTGATTATGCGTTGTTAAAAAATATGGGGATTGAATTTGATAATCCTAAGCAAATGAGTTTTATGACGAGGATATTGAGTATTTTTGATTCCGAAGCAATATTTTTTGATTTTTTTGCAGGCTCTGGAACAACCGCTCATGCAGTCATGCAATTAAATGCTGAAGATGGAGGTAACCGTAAGTTTATCTTGTGTACTTTGGATGAGGAAGTAGTAGATAAGTCTTCTAATAAAGAGGTAGGTTTTGAAACCATTGCCCAACTTTCGCAGGAGCGAGTTCGTCTTGCTGCTGCTAAGATTCAGGAGGAGCATCCTGAGTTGGTTGGCAAACAAGACTTTGGCTTTAAAGCCTACAAGTTAGATTCTTCTAATTTTAAGGATGTTTCTGCTCGACCTGATCAATTTATCCAAGGAGAACTCTTTGATAGTGTATCCAATATCAAGGAAGGACGTACTGGCCTTGACTTACTTTTCCAAGTTATGCTGACATGGGGAATGGAACTGTCACTAGCCATTGATTTGGATAAGGTAGCAGGAGCAGAAGTTTATGACGTAGATCAAGGTTCGCTCATGGCTTGTTTCGAAGATGAAATATCAGAAGAAGTAATCCGTCATATCGCTCAAGCACAACCACTCCGTGCCGTCTTCCGTGATAGCTCATTTGCCAATTCAGCAGCTAAGATTAACGTAAGTGAAATCTTCAAAGAATTATCACCTCATACAAAAGTGAAGGTGGTGTAGAGTGGATAAAAAGGAGATTAGTCAACTTAGTAAAGATACTTTAGTTGAAACGTTTTTAGATGTTATAATCGATGCTGGAAAAGATTGGATTAAGGAGCAGGGGCTTTCTACAATTTCAGAAACTGCATTTTCTTTAGGGCTTTCTTATATTCCGGTTTTAGGTAATGCTATTTCAAGTTATAAATATGCTAGATCAATAAAAAACCTTGAACTATTAGTAGCTGAGCTTCAAGAGAATTTTGATGCCCTTAAACGGAATCTCAATGTTATGAGTGTTGAGGTCAAGAAAGATATAGATTCTGTATTTATCTATATGCTTGAAAAAACTGTTGAGGAAAAACAGGATGAAAAGATAAAGTATTTCGCAAGTAGTTTTGTGAAATTATCAGAATTTCAGAACATTGATGTAGATATTAGTTATATTTATTACGACACTCTTTCTGCTCTTACGTTATTAGATTTGGAAGTATTATTTGAAATGCAACGCGGATTTTCTTATTATTATTTAAATCCAGATGAACATCCAAGTATAGATATCTCGCCTGAGCAGTTAAGTGCAGTTAAATCTAATTTAGAAAGAATGGGATTGATTGAGAATCAATTTATCTTAGATGTCGGGAAAGATATAGAAAGAATAAATGTAGCTATTTCTGAATACCGTGATGCAATTATTGAGGTTCAAGAACGATTAGAAAAATCAAAAACTAGAATTCATCCTATAAAATCTAGATCAAAATCGAAAGTACCAAAACTCAAAGCTAGAAATAAGTTAGTATTATCTAATTTTGGAAAATCAATGATTGATTTCTTTGGAAAAGTTTCAGAAAGGTAAATGTTCATTATGAAACTACAATTTAAAAAACAACAATTCCAGTTGAATGCGGTTAGTGCTATTGCAGATTTATTTCAAGGGCAATCCAAACATACTGGAGTTCAGTATATGGCGGATCCAGGTCGTATCAAGTCAGATGAGGTAGATTTGGTTTTAGATGCTTATCGAAATGCACCGATTCAATTGAGTCAAGCAAGTATACTAGAAAATGTTCATGCCATGCAAACTCGCTATGGTTTACGTCCTTCTGATAAACTTTCGATTGATATGATTGCTGGTCGAGAAGCTTATAATTTTTCCATAGAGATGGAGACGGGAACAGGGAAGACCTATACCTATATCCGTACAATTATGGAGTTGAATAAACGTTATGGCTGGCTTAAGTTTGTTATTGTCGTTCCAAGTGTCGCTATTCGTGAAGGAGTTCTCAAGTCTCTACAGATCATGTCAAGTCACTTTCAGATGGAGTATGGCAAACAACCACGCTATTTTGTCTACGATTCTTCACGTTTAGGTGATTTGGATAGTTTTGCCAATTCGTCAGACCTTCAAATCATGGTCATCAACTCTCAAGCCTTTAATGCAAAAGGCAAAGATGCGCGACGGATTCATTCCGAACAGGAAAGTTTTCGTTGGCGCCGTCCAATTGATGTCTTGGCAGCGATGAATCCGATTATGATTATTGATGAACCTCAGTCTGTTGAAGGGAAACAGACAAAGGAAAGACTAAAAGATTTCAAGCCATTGTTTACGCTACGTTATTCGGCTACCCACAAGGAAAAGCATGATATGGTTTATAGATTAGATGCCATGGATGCTTATAATCAAAAATTAGTGAAGAAGATTGCAGTTAAGGCTATTGAGCAAACTGGGACGACCGGGACACAAGGCTATCTTTATCTACAAGAAATCATTCCACAAAAATCAGGAGCACCCAAAGCAAAGATTGAGTTTGAAGTAAAAACGCAGTCAGGTGTCAAAAGAAAATTGAAGGTGGTGGATGAACCCTTTGATTTGTATGCTGAATCAGGGAATTTATCTGCTTATAAAGGAATGACCCTTAGTCACTTTGATGCAAGAGAGAACAAACTTCAAGTTGGTGTGATGCAAGAACTTCATGTCGGTGAAGTGATAGGGGAAGTGGATGAGTCGAGTATCAGAAGAATTCAAATCCGAGAGACTATAAAAAGTCATATCGAAAAGGAAAGTAAACTTTATAACCGAAGAATTAAAGTATTATCCCTATTTTTCATCGATGAAGTGGCTAAGTATAAGCAATATGATGAACATAATGATGCCTATAATGGTGAATACGCTCAGATTTTTGAAGAAGAATACCGAAATCAAGTAAACCAGTTTATCCGAACACAGGAACCAACTCCTTATCGTAGATATTTGGAGGCTAATCTTGAAGGAAATTCAGTTCATGCTGGTTACTTTTCGGTAGATAAAGTGAAGAAGTCAGATAAGACCATTTTTGTGGACTATAAATCTGCCAGTGAAAAGAAGAACAATCTTTCAAATGACACTGATGCCTATGACTTGATTATGAAGGACAAGGAGCGTTTGTTGAGCTTTGAGGAGCCAGTTCGATTCCTCTTTTCTCACTCAGCTCTAAAAGAGGGATGGGATAATCCTAATGTCTTTCAAATCTGTACGCTGAAGCAATCTTCAGCAGAGACTCGTAAACGTCAAGAAATTGGTCGTGGTATGCGTTTGGCAGTTGATCAAAACGGAATTCGTCAGGATTTTGAACTCTTAGGAAGTGACGTTCATGAAATCAATAAACTGACAGTAATTGCAAATGAAAGTTATGATCAATTTGCTCGAAGTCTACAAGAAGAAATCAAAGAACTCTTAGCAGATCGTCCTGCAAAAGTGGACGCTACTCTTTTTGCGAATAAAGTTCTAACCAATCAAGAAGGTCAAACAATACGTATTACGAAGGAACAAGCAGATTCGATTCACTTTGATTTGATTCGACAAGGCTATATAGACCGTGAAGGGCAATTGACTGCAGAATATTTTACTGCAAAAGAAAATCATCAGTTACAACTGTCTGAAACACTAGCAGGTTATGAGGATAAGCTGGTAGAGATATTGGAGAGCGTTTATCATGCTGGACAGTATGAAATTGAAAATGCCAATCATTCAGTCATTCAATTCTCAAATGAGGTCAATCAAGAAAATATTGCCCGAAAAGAATTCTTAAATCTCTGGAAGCAAATCAATCGAAAGACAAGCTATCAAGTAGAATTTGATGATGCAGAGTTGGTAAAACATTCGGTTGACTACATTAATGAGAAATTAGTCGTTAGCAAACCAAGCTTTCATATAACTCAAGCAAGCGCTACTGAGATGAGTAAGGAAGAAGGACTCCATCTGACAGTGGCTGAGAATGATCGCCAACAAGAATATCTAACGGATTCGCAGATTATGACTAAATATGATTTACTAGGGGAGATTGCTGAGCAGACTGGTTTAACTCGTAAGTTGGTTGCGGAAATATTAAGTAAAATCTATGTCTACCAATTTGACAAGTTTAAACAGAATCCAGAAGAGTTTATTCTTAAGGTTTCAAAGCTCATTAATGAACAAAAAGCAAGTCAAATTATCAAGCATATTCAGTATAATGTGCTAAATGAAGAGTATGATATGGACTTGTTTTATGACAATCCTGAAACTGCTAACAGATCAGATGATCACTTACTTGAATCCAAAAAAGGAATTTACAATTTTGTAAAAGTTGATTCAAATACGGAGAAGACCTTTAAAGAATCGTTGGAACAATACGAGGATGTTCGTGTTTATGTGAAGTTACCAGGGAAGTTCAGTATTGTGACTCCACTTGGAAACTATAATCCTGACTGGGCAATCGCCTTCCGTGAAGGTAGTGTCAAGCATATCTATTTTGTTGCAGAAACAAAAGGCTCTATGTCTAGTCTTCAATTAAAGCAAGCTGAGCAAGCAAAAATTGCCTGTGCGCGTGCTCACTTTAAAGCCTTAGCACAAGCTGGATTGATTAATGATCAGCACATCTATGATGTGGTTTCAAGTTATGAGGAATTATTAAATATTGTAAGATAGTGAGGAAAAAGAAATGGAATTTGTTGTATATCGTAAGGGAAGAGAAGTAGCTGTTTTTCAACGTAGGAGTGATGCAGAGAGATATGTGCGCTCTAAAACAGGATTTTTTGGTGAGCCAGATGCTTATTATCATATTGAACAAAGAGGTTGTTATTTGACAGAAGCAGCGGTAACTTATAAGGGATTGGCAGATGACTGTGATGAATTGATGACTTTGAGAAAATTCAGGGATTCTTATCTGGCTTTGCAAGAAGGTGGTCAGGAGGAAATTAAATCCTACTATAAGATGGCTCCTCAGATTGTTGCCAAGTTAGAGGAACATCCAAATCGTGAGGAAATACTAGAGTCTATCTGGGCAGAACTCGTGTTGCCTTGTGTTTCCTTGATTAATGCAGGAGAGAATCAAGCTTGCCATCAATTATATAAAACATATACACTAGAACTGTCACAAAAAGTGGTCCAATAAAACGAGTAGAGTATAGGAAAAGAGTTCGGGTCCTTGCTAACTTGTATAGTGCAGAGGAGCCCGAATTCTATTTTAGATTTCCAATACCAAAACAAGCGTCTCAAACTAAACACAAATAGCACTTATTTGGAAGATTTTGAAGATTGGGATGACAATATCACAAAGGAAGCCAATTTCATGGAATGGCTTAGCCAAATGGTAGGACACTAAGGGGGGGATTTTTATCCCTTGGGATTTAAGGAAACATAAAAGAGAAAGAGAGATAAAAGAATAACATGAAAAGAGATAATGGCGATTTGAATTTGTTTAAATTTGTAGGGATTGGGGCTGTAGTGTTTTGCCTATTTATTATCATTGGGTCAAGGTTTGTTACTGTTGGCAATGACAGCAAGGAAGAGACTAAAATAGCACAAACAGAAAGCCTAATAAAGGAAGAAAGCACACTGAAAGCAGAATTGAGAGATGCTGAAATTTTAGGTAAATTTTGGAATAGTAAAGGTTATTTTATAGTAGTATATAATGAGTTAACAAAAGCCCCAGAGGTGCTTGAGGTTGAAAAGAATGAATGGGGTTATATGAAAGTAGGGGAGCTATATTAAACAGCGTTAGAGGGGATTTACTCACTTTTAAATATCAAAAAACGAGCACTTCCGTAATTGGAAATGCTCGTTTTTTGATGTGTTTAGACTTTTAGTCTTTATTTTCGTATGGCAAGATTAAGTTCAAGATGATTCCTGTCATGGCTGATAGGGCAGTACCTGAAAGGGTAACTGGACCAAGTTTAAGGATAGCTCCTCCAAGTCCAAGGACTAACATAGCACTTGCGATGATGAGATTACGCATTTGAGCGAAATCAACACGTTCTTTAATCAAGACCTTCAAACCGTTGCTGGCGATAACTCCATAGAGAAGGATTGACATACCACCAAGTACAGCGTTTGGAATAGTTGAAATCAAGGCAGTGAATTTACCAAGGAAGCTTAGGGCAATTGCGATGAAGGCTGCGTTACGGATAACTGAGACAGAAGCGATACGAGTCATACCGATAACCCCAGTATTTTCTCCATAAGTTGTATTGGCTGGTCCACCAAGGAAGGCAGAAACAGAAGTTGCGATACCGTCACCAAGAAGAGTACGGTGAAGACCTGGTTCTTTCAAGAATTGACGGCCACAGATTTGACCTAAAACAGTATGGTCTCCGATATGTTCAGAAATTGTTACGATAGCGATTGGCAAGATGGCGATAGTTTCTGGACCAAAGTAAAGGTTGTACTCTTTAAAGGCACCACCAGTGCTAAATGGCAAGTAGAAACCAGGAATTTCAAACCAGTCAGCTTTAAGAACTGGTGTAAAGTCAACTAGCCCAAGAGCTAGAGCGAAGAGGTAACCACCGATAATTGCAAAGAGGAAAGGAATGATTCGTAGGAAGCCTTTTCCTTTTGTATTGATAAAGGCAGCAATTAGGAAAGTAACAACCGCTACAAGAGCATTTTTCCAATTTCCATCCGCTACAAGACCAGCGTTAGTAACAGCTGAACCTGCAAGTCCAAGACCGATAACGATAATCATAGGTCCGATGATGATTGGTGGCAAGAGTTTATCAATCCATTTTGTACCCGCAAAACGAACACTTGCAGCCACAAGGACATAGATAAAACCTGTAAGGATAACCCCTGTTTGTGCAGCTGATACATCCCCTCCTAGTTCCTTCATAGCTAGGGACATAGCTGTGATAAAGGCGAATGATGATCCTAGATAAACTGGAACTCTAAAACCAGTTGCGATCATGTAGATGAGTGTTCCAACACCTGAAGCAAAAAGGGCAACAGATACAGGCATTCCCAAAATCAATGGTACTAAGATGGTCGCTCCAAACATGGCGAAAACGTGTTGGAAACTAAGGAGAATTCCTTTTCCAGCCGAAGGACGTTGGTCAACGTCTAGTAACAAATCAACAGTTGATTCTTGTTTCATATAAACCTCACTTTTGGGCATCAAAAAAGAGCCCATTATTTTACAGCAATAGGCCCTCAGAGTAAGACTTCTTTAAAATCTAGACTTTAAAGAGTTTCAAATATTTCTGCGTCTTCGTCACCTCACGGGATGACATTAAAAACCTTTGCTTAGGATAGTATAGCAGAAAAAAATGATTTTGTAAATCATTTTTTCCCGAGCCCGAAAATAAGAGAGCGAGGTTGATTTTGTAAATCATTTTTTCCCGAGCCTAAAAATAAAAGAGCGAGGCTGACTTTGTAAATATTTTTTTACTAAAAAGATTAAAGCGGACGTTTGTTGGGCATGCCAGCCTTACGTGGATATTTATTTGGTGTTTCTTTTTTCTTTTCTACCACTGTGATGTAACGCGGATCTCCATTTGGTAGGGCGTAGCTGAGATTGTCTTCGACCTTACTGAAGAGAAGGTTGAGGGCATTCTTAGCTTCTAACAACTCCTCAGGCGCATTACTGGCCTTGAGTGCCAATAGTTTGCCACCAACTTTAAGGTAAGGAATTGTCAATTCAGACAAGACCTGCATACGGGCAACCGCACGAGCTGTTACAAAGTCATATTGAGCACGGAAGTTCTTGTCTTGGGCAAAGTCTTCTGCACGTCCATGGTAGAAATGAACACCGTCCAAATCCAGTTCTTGAGCCAACAGTTGGAGGAAGTTGATGCGCTTATTTAGCGAGTCAATAATAGTCACATCTAGCTGAGGATAGAGGATTTTCATCGGTAGACTAGGAAATCCTGCCCCAGCTCCGATATCAAGCAGTTTGATATTTTCATTGGGAATCAAGCCTCGCAGAATAGGTGCAATCGAATCGTAAAAATGTTTGAGATAAACTTCTTCCTTATCTGTAATAGCCGTCAAATTAATCTTTTCATTCCACTCGACCAAGAGTTCAAAATAACGTTCAAATTGTTCTTTTTGCTGGTCCGAAAGTGGAAGATTTTGCTCGGCAAGCAAGTTGTAAAATGTTTCTGGTTTCATAGTGTTTTCCTTCTTTAGTATCATCTTATTTTACCACAATCATTAAAAATTTGATATACTGGTACTAATCTAAAAGCAGAAAGGACTTATATCATGACTTGGATTATTCTTGGAGTTTTGGCTCTTGTTGTTATTTTTGTGATTGTTAGCTATAACGGTTTGGTTAAAAATCGTATGCAAACCAAGGAGGCTTGGAGCCAGATTGATGTTCAGTTGAAACGTCGAAATGATCTCTTGCCAAACTTGATTGAAACTGTAAAAGGTTATGCCAAATATGAAGGTTCTACCCTTGAAAAGGTGGCAGAACTACGTAACCAAGTGGCGGCAGCGACTTCACCAGCAGAAGCTATGAAAGCTAGTGATGCCCTTACTCGTCAGGTTTCAGGTATTTTTGCAGTTGCAGAAAGCTATCCAGATTTGAAAGCTAGTGCCAACTTTGTGAAATTGCAAGAGGAGTTGACCAATACAGAAAATAAAATTTCATACTCTCGTCAACTCTACAACAGTGTTGTCAGCAACTACAATGTAAAATTAGAAACTTTCCCAAGCAATATTATCGCTGGAATGTTTGGATTTAAAGCAGCAGATTTCCTTCAAACACCTGAAGAGGAAAAGGCAGTTCCTAAAGTTGATTTTAGCGGTTTAGGTGACTAAGATGTTGTTTGATCAAATTGCAAGCAATAAACGAAGAACTTGGATTTTGTTGCTAGTATTTTTCCTACTCTTAGCTCTGGTTGGCTATGCGGTTGGTTACCTCTTTATGCGGTCTGGGCTTGGTGGTTTGGTTATTGCACTGATTATCGGCTTTATCTATGCCATGTCCATGATTTTTCAATCGACTGAGATTGTCATGTCTATGAATGGAGCGCGTGAGGTTGATGAGCAAACGGCACCAGACCTCTACCATGTAGTGGAAGATATGGCTATGGTCGCTCAGATTCCCATGCCCCGTGTTTTCATTATTGATGATCCAGCCTTAAATGCCTTTGCGACAGGTTCTAATCCTCAAAATGCGGCGGTGGCTGCGACTTCAGGCCTTCTAGCTATCATGAATCGTGAGGAACTAGAAGCTGTTATGGGCCATGAAGTCAGTCATATTCGTAATTACGATATCCGCATTTCGACTATTGCTGTTGCCCTTGCTAGTGCTATCACCATGCTTTCTAGTATGGCAGGTCGTATGATGTGGTGGGGTGGCGCAGGTCGCAGACGAAGTGACGATGACCGAGATGGAAATGGCTTAGAAATCATTATGCTAGTGGTTTCCCTCCTAGCTATTGTGCTGGCACCTCTCGCTGCAACCTTGGTGCAACTAGCTATTTCTCGTCAGAGGGAATTCCTAGCTGATGCATCCAGTGTCGAGTTGACGCGCAATCCTCAAGGGATGATTAATGCCCTACGTAAGTTGGACAATAGCGAGCCGATGCATCACCATGTCGATGATGCCAGCAGCGCACTTTATATCAATGATCCCAAGAAAGGTGGAGGGTTCCAAAAACTCTTTTATACCCACCCACCTATCTCAGAGCGAATTGAACGTTTAAAACATATGTAAAAAGAATCCAGAGGTCGTCTCTGGATTTTTGCTATGTTGCAAATTTATAAATCTTGAAAATTAACTAGCTCCAAACCGTGTTCTGTTAAGCGATAGATGGTCGAACAGACCTCTTTTAAGAAACGACGGTCATGCGAAACAGTGATGAGACCGCCTGGATAAGTGGCAAAGAGTTTTCTGATTTCGGGTTGAGAAATTGGAGAAAAGTTTCGTGTGGGTTCATCCAGAAGGAGAAAGTTTGGTTTGCGCAGGACTAAATCCAAAAGCAGGAGTTTACCCTGTTGCCCGCCAGATAAGGAGCGAATTTGATGTTGCATTTCTGGATAACTGAAATTGAGACTGGCTAAGTGAGATTGTATTTTCTGTAGTTCCTCTTTTTCACCAGTTTTGCTGAGGTAGGCTATTGGGGATATCTCCAATTGCAGTTTCTTGTGGTAATCTTGTGGCATATAGCCAAGTGAAATCTCTATTTTTTGACTTAGCAGTTGTTGCAACTTTGCTAACAGAGTTGATTTCCCCATACCATTTGGGCCGATGATACCGATTTTATCTTGGGCACGGATAGTTAGTTGTAGTTCCTGAGCCAAAACACGGTCGCCAATGGACAAATTTTCTTTTTCCAATTGGATTAAGACTTTAGAAGCCGGTAATGGTTGGATGTCTGAGAAGAAAAGTCTGATTTCTTCCTCTTCAAGTGGTTTTTGGGTCATGGACTGAGCTGTCTTTTCAATGCGTTTTTCTTGAGAGAGCACATTTTTCATCTTTTTAGCCAATAGGCGACCGGCAGTACTATCTTTAGTAGCTCGAAGCGCAGTTTCTACATTTTGCTTGACTCGTCGATGTTTTTCCATGGTTTTATTGTAGGCTCTTTGGTCGTTAGCAGCTTGCTGGCTTTGTTTGGTAAAATTAGCCTTTCTCTGCTCACTGTAGCAATCATAGTCTAAATGCTCTACTAGTGTCTCTGCTTCTTTCCGGTGCTTGACCAGTCGCAAGTGGACAATAGTGTCTGCCGTTTGAGACAGAAAGTCTTCATCATGGGAAATGAAAATAATAGTTTGCCTAATCTTGCGAATCTGACCTTTTAGCCAATCAACTGTTTCAAGGTCTAGGTCATTTGAAGGTTCATCTAAAAATAGAATCTCAAAGGGTTTGGCTAACTCATGGATGAGCTGAATTTTCAAAGCTTCTCCCCCTGATAGACTGCCAATCTCTTGGTTGCTAGCGAAACGATCGCTATCAAAATGCAATTCCTCAGCTAAACGATAGAGGACACTGTAGTCTAAATCAATAGAATCTAAAAAGAAGTAGTCGTGTAAAGTTTTCTTTTTCAGGTCCTCGGGGAGTATTTGAGGAATGTAGGCGATTGACTGATAGTCAGACTGGATGTCTCCCCTGATTGTGAAATCAGGTAAAGTTTCCTCCATTAAAGTTTTAAGCAAGGTTGATTTGCCATTTCCTTCTTCACCAATAATAGCAACCTTTTCCCCGTCTTGGATAGTCATGCTTAAGTCAGAGACAAGGTCTCGTAAATCTTTGTTTTGTGTGATGGTCAGGTGATTGATTTTTATCATACTATTGCCCTTTCTAGAATGTCGATAGTGTATAACAAAAAGCTCTACTTTACCTAGTAGAGCCCAAAGTCACTGTCAGAAACGCTATTATCCTCGTTGAAAAGATCGTCAAACTAGCTTAGGATTGCCTAATCCAACTCAAGAGGAGCAGATGGTTAGCTTTCTAGTTTTTTGATTTTCAATGAGGATAAGATACTAGAAAATCTAGTATGAAAAGAGCACACAAAAAGAGACAAAAACAAGATCTACTAAATAAAGTTTCTTTATTTGATAGACTTAGTTGTTCATGTCTCCCTTACCTCCGAGTATTAGTACCTTTATCCTATACCTTTCAGGGTATTTTGTCAATAGAAAACTGGAAATTCCAAGTTCTAAAATCTGAGTGGTAAGCATTTGTAATGAGTTCTTTGTCTTCCATGTGAGCATCCTCCTTGCTCTGATGTATTATTGCCTATAGTATAGCACTAAAAAACAAAAATATCATAGTAAATATGTTAAAAAATCGATTTTTAATTACAAAGTTTGGTGGGCTGATTTATAGCCTTTTCATGGTATAATCAAGATAATAAATCTTTATGGAGGAAGTATGAAATTAAATATTCAAGAAATTCGTAAGCAGTCTGAAGGCTTGCATTTTGAACAAAGTTTAGACCTAGCTACAGACTTGCGTGCACGTAATCAAGAAATTTTAGATGTGAAAGATATCCTTGCTGTTGGGAAAGTACAATACGAAGACCGTATGTATTTCTTAGATTATGAGTTGTCTTATACCATTGTCCTTGCTTCAAGTCGCAGTATGGAGCCAGTTGAGTTAGCTGAATCTTATCCAGTCACAGAAGTTTTCATGGAAGGTGCAACCAACCAGTTGGATCAAGAAGTTCTAGATGACGACTTGGTCTTGCCTATCGAAAATGGAGAGCTAGACCTTGCTGAGAGCGTGTCAGACAATATCCTGCTTAACATTCCTATTAAGGTCTTAACAGCTGAAGAAGAGACGGGTCAAGGATTCGTGTCAGGAAATGACTGGCAAATCATGACAGAGGAAGAATACCAAGCCCAACAAGCAGTCAAGAAAGAAGAAAACAGTCCTTTTGCTGGCTTACAAGGACTATTTGATGGAGACGAATAATGGTCTTGTCAAAAAAACGAGCACGAAAGGTGCTAGAAGAAATCATTGCCCTCTTCCCAGATGCCAAGCCCAGTCTTGATTTTACCAATCATTTTGAACTCTTGGTTGCGGTCATGTTGTCAGCTCAGACGACGGATGCAGCGGTAAATAAGGCCACACCAGGTCTCTTTGCGGCCTTTCCAACGCCACAAGCTATGTCTGTGGCGACAGAGAATGAGATTGCTTCGCACATTTCTCGTCTGGGACTGTATCGGAATAAGGCTAAATTCCTTAAAAAATGTGCTCAACAGTTACTAGACGATTTTGACGGTCAAGTTCCTCAGACACGTGAAGAATTAGAAAGTCTAGCAGGAGTTGGTCGCAAGACAGCCAATGTTGTCATGAGTGTAGGATTCGGGATTCCAGCCTTTGCAGTCGATACTCATGTGGAGCGTATTTGTAAGCACCACGATATCGTCAAAAAATCAGCGACACCGCTTGAGGTGGAAAAGAGGGTCATGGATATCTTACCACCTGAGCAGTGGTTAGCTGCCCATCAGGCCATGATTTATTTTGGAAGAGCCATCTGTCATCCTAAAAATCCAGAATGTGACCAGTACCCACAATTATATGATTTTAGCAATTTATAAGATGGGGTATCAAAAGTTTTTGCTTGATTTTAGGCTTGCTTTGTGCTATATTAATTGATAACTAAATATTCCTTTAAACCTGTCCCGTGAGGCAGGCAAGGAGCGCGATAAAGTAGAAGGGTGAAGTCTATACTGTTTGCAGTAGGGCTCGCTTGGCTATACATTTCAAGTCTCCTTGTTTAAGGAGACTTTTCTTTTTGGAGGTTTGTCATGAAGACAAAAGAAGTTGTAGACGAATTGACCGTCAAACGAGCGATTACGCGTATTACTTATGAGATTATCGAACGCAACAAAGATTTGAATAAAATCGTCTTGGCTGGTATTAAAACTCGAGGTGTCTTTATCGCCCACCGTATCCAAGAACGTTTGGAGCAGCTAGAAAATCTTTCAGTTCCTGTTGTGGAATTGGATACTAAACCTTTCCGTGATGATGTTAAAAGTGGAGAAGATACTTCTTTGGTTTCTGTCGATGTGACAGACCGCGAAGTTATCTTGGTGGATGATGTGCTCTATACAGGTCGTACTATCCGTGCTGCTATTGATAATATTGTCGGTCATGGCCGTCCTGCGCGCGTGAGTTTAGCAGTTCTAGTCGATCGTGGACATAGGGAATTGCCAATCCGTCCAGATTACGTTGGGAAAAATATCCCTACCAGTCGTTCTGAAGAAATCATCGTAGAGATGGCAGAACTTGATGGCCAAGATAGAGTTCTGATTACTGAAGAAGCTTAGAAAGCTAAAGGAGTAGCCATGTCAGAAAATCAACAAGCATTGAACCATGTGGTGTCCATGGAAGACCTCACTGTTGATCAAGTCATGAAATTGATCAAGCGAGGAATTGAGTTTAAAAACGGAGCCCAGCTTCCTTATGAAGACCACCCAATTGTTTCCAATCTTTTCTTTGAGGATTCTACACGGACACATAAGTCCTTCGAAGTGGCAGAGATTAAACTGGGGCTGGAACGACTTGACTTTGATGTGAAGACTAGTTCGGTTAATAAGGGTGAGACACTTTATGATACCATCTTGACTCTGTCTGCTTTGGGAGTGGATGTCTGTGTGATTCGCCATCCAGAGGTCGACTACTATAGAGAGTTGATTGCAAGTCCGACGATTACGACTTCCATCATCAATGGTGGAGATGGTTCGGGCCAACACCCTAGCCAGAGCTTGCTTGATTTGATGACCATTTATGAGGAATTTGGTCACTTTGAGGGTCTCAAGGTTGCTATTGCAGGTGACTTGGACCACTCACGTGTTGCCAAATCCAATATGCAGATTTTGAAACGCTTGGGAGCTGAATTATTCTTTGCAGGACCTGAGGAATGGAGAAGTCAAGAGTTTGCAGACTATGGACAGTTTGTAACCATTGATGAAATCATTGATCAGGTGGATGTCATGATGTTTCTTCGTGTGCAACATGAACGTCATGATAGTGGTACAGCTTTTTCAAAAGAAGACTACCATGCCCAACATGGCTTGACACAAGAACGTTACGATCGCTTGAAAGAAACAGCAATCCTCATGCACCCAGCTCCAGTCAACCGTGATGTGGAAATCGCAGATCACTTGGTTGAAGTACCAAAATCGCGGATTGTCCAACAAATGACTAATGGTGTCTTTGTTCGAATGGCAATCTTAGAATCCGTATTGGCGAGTAGAAACGCCAACTAAAACACAAGACGTTAAAAGACGCCAGTGAGCGTCCACGAGAGGTGAAAATATGACAAAAAGACTTCTAGTATTAGAAGATGGCACAGTTTTTGAAGGCAAGGCCTTCGGAGCAGATATTGATGTAACAGGCGAAATCGTCTTTAATACAGGGATGACTGGCTACCAAGAATCCATTACAGACCAGTCTTATAATGGACAAATCTTGACCTTTACCTATCCTTTGGTGGGAAATTATGGCATTAACCGTGATGACTACGAATCCATCATTCCAACTTGTAAGGGAGTTGTTGTTTTCGAAGAGGCGCGTAGAGCAAGCAACTGGCGAAATCAAATGACGCTGGATGAATTTTTGAAAGCCAAGAAAATTCCAGGTATTTCAGGAATTGATACGCGTGCGCTTACCAAGATTATCCGTAAGCATGGTACCATGCGTGCAACCTTGACCCATGTTGGGGACAGCATGGATCATGTGACGGACCAGCTCCAAGCAACAGTCTTGCCGACTGACAATATCAAACAGGTTTCTACTAAAACTTCATATCCAGCTCCAGGAGTTGGTTTGAGCGTGGTTCTAGTGGACTTTGGTCTCAAGCACTCAATTCTACGTGAACTTTCTAAACGCAACTGTAACGTGACGGTTGTTCCGTATTCGACAACGGCTGAAGAAATTCTCCATCTCAATCCTGACGGAGTTATGTTGTCAAATGGTCCAGGTAACCCCGAAGATGTTCCACAGGCACTGGATATGATTCGCGGTGTGCAAGGAAAAATTCCAATCTTTGGTATCTGTATGGGGCACCAACTCTTTGCAATGGCAAATGGTGCTAAGACCTATAAGATGAAGTTTGGTCACCGTGGATTCAACCATGCGGTACGTGAAATTGCTACAGGACGTGTGGATTTTACCAGTCAAAACCATGGTTATGCAGTTAGCCGTGAGGATTTGCCAGAACACTTGATTATCACCCACGAAGAAATCAATGACAAGTCAGTTGAAGGTGTGCGTCACAGATATCAACCTGCTTTCTCTGTTCAATACCATCCAGATGCAGCCCCTGGTCCACACGATGCTAGCTACCTATTTGACGAGTTTATCGAGATGATGGAAGCTTTTAAACAAGCAAACTAAGAACGAGTAAAAGCTCGTCGAAGAATTTATTTAACTGAACACGGACGGAAAGCTCGGAATTTAGAGAAACCAACTTGGATTGTCAATCCTTCCTTGGTTTCCTAAAATTCAATCGCTTTCTATTCGTCCTTTGTATCTTATTTAATGTCGCTCTGTGAGGCGACGAATAGAAAGGCAGGTCGTTTCTTTTTGTCGCTATCAGGCGAACTAAAAACTCCCTGCACTAGATTTTTTATCGAAAAATATCGTTTCTCTAAAAAATCGTCGGAGAATTTATTTAATGTCGCTCTGTGAGGCGACGAATAGAAAGGAGAAGGGTGATCCGTATTTGCTGAACTGAATACGGGCTACGGACGGTGCTAAAAAGATAGTTATTCCTAGAACTGACAGTTCTTCGTCATAACTCCTATTTTAGCTTTGTCCGCTTGACGCCCTTAATATCTTATAAATGCCTAAACGTACTGATATTCAAAAAATTATGGTGATTGGTTCTGGTCCGATTATTATTGGTCAGGCTGCTGAGTTTGACTACGCTGGGACCCAGGCTTGCTTGTCATTGAAAGAGGAAGGTTATGAGGTTGTCTTGGTGAACTCAAACCCTGCAACCATTATGACGGACAAGGAGATTGCGGACAAAGTTTACATTGAACCGATTACACTTGAGTTTGTGACTCGTATTCTTCGTAAGGAGCGTCCAGATGCCTTGCTTCCAACTCTTGGTGGGCAAACAGGACTCAACATGGCCATGGAATTATCTAAAAACGGTATTCTTGATGAGCTTGGGGTTGAACTTCTGGGTACTAAATTATCCGCCATTGACCAAGCCGAGGACCGTGATCTCTTTAAACAATTGATGGAAGAATTGGAACAACCCATTCCAGAATCTGAGATTGTCAACACAGTTGACGAAGCAGTTGCCTTTGCAGCAACAATTGGCTACCCAGTTATCGTTCGTCCAGCTTTCACACTTGGTGGTACTGGTGGTGGTATGTGTGCCAATGAGGAAGAATTACGTGAAATCGCAGAAAATGGGTTGAAATTGTCACCTGTTACCCAGTGTTTGATTGAGCGTTCTATTGCCGGTTTCAAGGAAATTGAGTACGAAGTGATGCGTGACTCAGCTGACAATGCTTTGGTTGTTTGTAACATGGAAAACTTTGACCCAGTCGGAATTCACACAGGAGATTCCATTGTATTCGCTCCTGCGCAAACCATGTCAGACTATGAAAACCAAATGCTTCGTGATGCGAGCTTGAGCATTATTCGTGCTCTCAAAATTGAAGGTGGATGTAACGTTCAGCTAGCCCTTGATCCACACAGTTTCAAGTATTATGTCATCGAAGTGAACCCTCGTGTATCACGTTCTTCAGCCCTTGCATCTAAGGCGACAGGGTATCCGATTGCCAAATTGGCTGCTAAGATTGCCGTAGGTTTGACCTTGGATGAGGTTATCAACCCAGTTACAGGTTCAACTTATGCTATGTTTGAGCCAGCCCTCGACTACGTCGTTGCCAAGATTCCACGTTTCCCATTTGACAAGTTTGAAAAGGGTGAACGTCGTCTAGGTACCCAAATGAAGGCGACTGGAGAAGTCATGGCTATCGGTCGTAACATCGAAGAGTCACTTCTTAAAGCTTGTCGCTCCCTTGAAATTGGGGTGCACCACAATGAAATGCCAGAACTTGCAGCAGTTTCTGATGATGCTTTGATTGAAAAGGTTGTCAAGGCACAAGATGACCGTCTCTTCTATGTGTCAGAAGCCATTCGCCGTGGTTACACACCAGAGGAAATCGCTGAGCTTACAAAAATTGATATCTTTTACCTTGATAAACTCTTGCATATCTTTGAAATTGAGCAAGAATTGGGTGCCCATCAACAAGACCTAGAAGTTTTGAAAACTGCCAAACTCAATGGTTTCTCAGACCGTAAGATTGCGGAACTTTGGGAAACGACCGCAGACCAAGTTCGCCAACTTCGTTTGGAAAACAAGATTGTCCCAGTTTACAAGATGGTCGATACCTGTGCGGCAGAGTTCGACTCTGAAACACCATATTTCTATTCAACCTATGGTTGGGAAAATGAGTCTATCAAGTCTGATAAGGAATCTGTACTTGTCCTAGGTTCTGGTCCAATCCGTATTGGTCAAGGGGTTGAGTTTGACTACGCTACCGTTCACTCGGTTAAGGCTATCCAGGCTGCTGGTTATGAAGCTATTATCATGAATTCAAACCCAGAGACCGTTTCTACGGACTTCTCTGTGTCTGATAAGCTATACTTTGAGCCATTGACTTTCGAAGATGTTATGAATGTTATTGACCTAGAGCAACCAAAAGGAGTTATTGTTCAGTTTGGTGGTCAAACAGCTATCAACCTTGCGGAGCCATTGGCAAAGGCAGGTGTGACCATCCTCGGTACACAAGTCGCTGACTTGGACCGTGCCGAAGACCGTGACCTATTTGAGCAAGCTCTCAAAGACTTAGATATTCCACAGCCACCAGGACAAACGGCTACCAATGAAGAAGAAGCAGTTCTTACAGCTCGCAAGATTGGCTTCCCAGTTCTTGTCCGCCCATCTTATGTACTTGGTGGACGTGCCATGGAAATCGTTGAAAACGAAGAAGACCTTCGTTCTTACATGCGAACTGCTGTTAAGGCTAGTCCAGACCACCCAGTTCTTGTCGATTCTTACATTGTTGGTCAGGAGTGCGAAGTTGATGCCATCTCAGACGGGGAAAATGTTCTCATCCCTGGTATTATGGAGCATATCGAACGTGCCGGTGTCCACTCAGGTGACTCAATGGCCGTTTATCCACCACAAACCTTGTCTCAAAAGGTGCAGGAAACCATCGCAGACTACACCAAACGCCTAGCAATCGGCCTTAACTGTCTCGGAATGATGAACATTCAGTTTGTCATCAAGGATGAAAAAGTCTACGTTATTGAGGTCAATCCACGTGCTAGCCGTACGGTTCCATTCCTTTCTAAGGTAACCAATATTCCTATGGCTCAGGTAGCGACTAAGCTTATTCTTGGTCAAAGCTTAACAGAACTTGGCTACCAAGATGGACTTTACCCTGAAAGCACTCGTGTTCATATCAAGGCGCCTGTCTTCTCCTTTACGAAACTAGCTAAGGTAGACAGCTTGCTCGGTCCTGAAATGAAGTCAACAGGTGAAGTTATGGGCTCTGATACGACTCTAGAAAAAGCTCTCTATAAAGCTTTTGAAGCTTCTTACCTACACTTGCCAACTTTTGGTAACGTTGTCTTTACCATCGCTGATGATGCTAAAGAAGAAGCCTTGAACTTAGCTCGTCGTTTCCAAAGTATTGGCTACGGTATCCTCGCGACAGAAGGGACAGCAGCCTTCTTTGCTAGTCATGGACTCGAAGCTCAACCTGTTGGTAAGATTGGTGATGACGATCAGGATATCCCAAGCTTTGTTCGCAAAGGAAGAATCCAAGCTATCATTAACACAGTGGGAACCAAACGAACTGCTGACGAAGATGGTGAGCAAATTCGTCGTTCAGCCATTGAACACGGGGTGCCCCTCTTTACAGCCCTAGATACAGCTAATGCAATGCTTAAGGTACTTGAAAGCCGTAGCTTTGTCACAGAAGCAATCTAGTTGAGAAAAATTTTTCACAGTTTTAAAGCCAGCGTCAGAAATCGCTGGCTTTTACAATACAGATATTGCATATTTGAACCATCATTCTTTCCTTAAGAATCATTCTAAATTGTGATATAATAAGGAAGAATTGGAAATGGAAAACTATTTTCATTATATTTTCAAAAACTCCATTAAGAAAATAGGTAAAGACAGATTAGAAAGTGAATATTCCTATGTCTTCTTACAAAAAAGTCTCTCTTTCTGAGATCAATCAATCTATTGAAACTCCCAATAACAATCATTTTTGGCAAAATCTAAAAGCTTTTTTAGGACCTGGCGCTCTTGTAGCAGTTGGTTATATGGATCCTGGGAACTGGATTACCAGTGTAGTTGGTGGCGCTTCTTACAAGTATAGTCTCTTATTTGTTATTTTGATTTCATCTATCATTGCCATGCAGTTACAACAAATGGCTGGAAAGCTCGGTATCGTGACCAGGATGGATCTAGCTCAGGCAACAGCTCATCATGCCCCCAAGTGGCTCCGCTATAGTCTGTGGGTGATTTTAGAATTAGCTTTAATGGCGACAGACTTGGCTGAAGTTTTAGGTTCAGCGATTGCCTTAAATCTTTTGTTTAAAATACCGATTATGGTCGCTATCCTCTTAACCGTTTTGGATGTATTTCTTTTGTTGTTGTTGATGAAATTTGGTTTCAAAAAAATTGAAGCCATTGTTACGACCCTTATTTTAACCATATTAGGCATTTTTTCCTATCTGGTGGTTTTATCCAGTCCAAGTATTCAGGGAATCTTTAGTGGTTATTTACCGACTTCGACTTTATTTGAAAGTCCTCTTCCGGGACATGAGAGTCAATTGACCTTGGCTTTAGGGATTGTAGGAGCGACAGTCATGCCTCATAATCTCTATCTTCATTCATCCCTATCGCAAACAAGGAAAATCAATCACAAAGATAAGAAGGACGTCCGAAAAGCAGTGCGTTTTATGACCTGGGATTCAAATCTTCAGTTGTCCTTAGCCTTTATTGTCAATTCCTTACTGCTCATTTTAGGTGCCTCCCTCTTTTTTGGACATGCATCTGAAATTTCAGCATTCTCCCAAATGTACAATGCTTTACAGGATTCGATGATAGCAGGAGCGATAGCCAGCTCAACACTGTCAACTTTATTTGCCCTAGCCCTCTTAGCAAGTGGTCAAAATTCGACCATTACAGGAACTTTGACAGGACAGATTGTCATGGAAGGTTTCTTGCATCTGAAATTACCTCAGTGGATTATCCGTATCGGTACACGTATTTTTGCCTTGCTACCTGTTATCATAGTCGCCGTCTTATTTGGACATCAAGAGAAAACTTTGGATCAGTTATTGGTTTATTCACAGGTCTTTCTGTCAATCGCTCTTCCGTTTTCAATCTTTCCTTTAATCTATCTGAGCTCTAAAAAGTCACTAATGGGAGAATTTACCAATGCCAAGTGGAATACAATCCTAGGTTACGCGGTTTCCATTATCCTGACCATTCTCAATATCAAGCTTCTTTTCGATATTTTTTAAACTTGTTTAAATTATGTCTTAAGTATTAGCTTGAAGCTTGATAGAGAGAAAGTAGTAGTGGTTGGTTTATGAAAATAATGGTAAAAAAGAACAGTCGAAACTGTTCTTTTTTACCATTATTTGAGACCGTATTTTACAAAGGTATACTCTGTAATGTTTAAATCCTTATTAAATCAACGTTTCTAAAGGGAAAGTAGCTGTAAAATATTATATATATAGCGTATTGTTAAACCAAGACGGTACCAAAAAGGTACCAAAAATTAAGGTTTCGGAGCTTATAAAATAATGAAAGATGTCTCAGGTGTTCGAAATTTTTTTTGACAAGAAAAAACTCTTGAATATAATCCAAGAGTAAAACGAATAGGACCAGTGGTGGAGCGGGTTCTTTACAGCATAAAGCTGAAGGCAGTACCTCACCTGTACTTGAAACAAGTACCTTTGAGCAAACTGTTACCAGTCACCCGACATCATCCTATCCTTATCCATAGTTTAGTATAAATAAGAGAGAATGTCAACAATAATTTTTATTAACTTAGGTGTTTGTGATATTTGACTTCTCCTTGATTGATTTATTCCAATTTTACAAAGATATACTCTATAGTGTTTAAATAGTTATTAAATCAACGTTTCTAAAGGGGATGTAGCTGTAAAATATTATATATATACAGTATTGTTAAACCAAGACGGAGCCAAAAATTAAAATTTCGGAGCTTATAAAATAATGAAAGTTGTCTCAATCAGTTGAGCTTTTTTTATTGTCTTTTTGTAGCAAAGTGACATAGTCACTTTTAGTGTGGAATAGGTGAGATAAAAAAACAGTGTTTCGTTTTTGATCGATGAAGTAAAGCAAAACATATTGGTCAATAATTTTTCCTCGTGTTGGATACTTGCTGTTAATTTTTATTCCGATTTTCTCATCAGCGTCAAAACCTGCTTCAGGAAAAATTTCTAAACTTTTTAAGCTGTCTAAAATTTTAGCCACAGTATTTTTGGCAGATTGAGGTGATAGAAGTACCGTAGCTATATAGTCGTGTATATTGTCGATAGCTTCCTCGACCTCTTTTGAAGCAATCACTTTATAAGCCATAGCGTACCCTCATATTGTCTAGGGAAGTGCCTTCTCCTGCCTCGTATTCTCTCAAGGCTCGTTCAGATTGGGCTTGTAATTCCTCAATCAACTGTTCTCTATGTAAATCTTCGGCCGTCTTAATAGGCAAATCTTGCTCCAGGACTATTTGCTCCACAAATAAAGAAATAGCATCTGTCATTGTCATTCCCTTTTCCTTGATAATATTTCGAGCTTGTTCCATAGTAGCTTCATTCAGTTTAAAATTGTATTGTTTTGATAAAGTTATAGCCATGATATATCTCCAATCTATACGTTATAGATTGATTATATACTAGATATAGATTTTAATCAAGAAAAAGAGTCTGGGACAATAGTCTCTTGTCTCCAAAAAAAGCAACGGATTTGCCGTTGCTTTTTTACATGGTTGCGATAGTCTTACCAAAATAAAATTGCTTAATAAACCATTTAGAAAGGATATCCCATACATATTCACTATAACACAAATCAAACAACTTTACCACTAGAAATCCGTTCTTTCTTGCCACAAGACCATCTCGTCTTTACTATTGAAAAGTAGTGAATACCTTGGAAGATTGTCACTTCCACGCCTTCTATCATGCCTTTAGTCGCCCGTCTTATCACTCTAAAATGCTTGTATCCATTTTTCTATTTGCCTATTCACAAGGGATTTTCTCTGGACGAAAAATTGAAAAAATGATGATTGAAAATCTCGCTATGCAATACCTAACAAGGCAGTTGGATGTCAGCTACCGCACTATCAATAGCCCATTATCAGGGAAAATGACTTGAAGAATATAACTCCTCATGGCTTCAGACATACTCATGCTATCTTGATGATTGAAACGGGTGTAGATCTTGTTAATGCAGCCAAAAGGTTAGGGCATGCAAGTAGTCAGATGACCTTGGATACTTATAGCCATTCTACAGTAGTAGGAGAGAAGAAAGCTATCACAAAATTTGTAGATTACCTGGATAGTGCAAAAGGTTAGTTTTCCAAGACGGTACCAAAAACAAAAAAAGCCAATTCCAACTTCTTGGAAAAGGCTTTGTATCAACGTTTTTAAGCAATAAATGCGGTTGATTATTTGAGACCGTATTTTTTGTTGAAACGATCCACGCGTCCATCTGCTTGAGTGAACTTTTGACGTCCAGTGTAGAATGGGTGTGAGTCTGATGAAATTTCCACACGGATCAATGGGTAAGTTTCGCCTTCGAACTCAACTGTTTCGTTAGAGCGTTTTGTTGAACCGCTAAGGAATTGGTAACCAGTAGTTGTGTCCATGAAGACAACTGGGCGATATTCTGGATGGATATCTTTTTTCATTTTGCAATATTTCCTTTCTGCCATGGTCTCTTTGCGAGCCATAGATTGTTACCATACTAGTCTATCAGATTCTGAGAAGTTTGGCAAGTATTTTATTAGTTTTTAAGCAAGTTTTTTAACTTTTGATAGATGATTTCGTTTTCTTCTAGACTATAGGAATTAGCACCACTTGCGAGAGGGTGGCCTCCGCCATCATGTTCCTTGGCAATTTCATTGATAGGATGGATTTTACTGCGTAAGCGAACACGGTAGTGACCATCAGCCTGTTCCACAAAAATTCCCCAGAGACTCACACTGTCAATGCGTCCAGGTGCGCCTACAATGGCTGCAGTTTCCGCATCAGTCACATTGAATTGTTTCAAGACTTCTTGACTCAGGATAACTCGAGCTGCACCATTTTCATCCACTTCCAGATGGTCGTAGATGTAGCCTTGAAGTTTCGCAATTTTGTAGCTCATAGTGTCCATTTTGCGAGTGAGAGCCGCAAAGTCAAAGTTCTGTTCTCTCAGAGAGGCAGCCAGGCGGAGGGTGCGTGCAGTGGTAGAAGGGTAGAGGAAACGACCTGTATCACCAACAATTCCTGCAAAGAGCAACTCCGCAGCTCGATCTGACAAGGTCAGTTGGGTTGTTTCAGCAAATAGGGTAATCATCTCACTAGCGCTACTTGAACTAGTATCCACCCAAAATAGGTCACCGTATACATCATCATTTGGATGGTGATCAATCTTAATGAGAAAATCGCCTTGACTATAGCGCTTATCATCAATACGAGCAGTATTCGCTGTATCACAGACGATGACAAGGGCACCTTGGTAGGCACTATCTTCAACAAGATCCATTTCAGCCATCCAAGTAAGAGTTGGTTCATCAAAACCAACGGCCTTGATGTTTTTTTCTGGGAAATGATGCTCCAACAAGGCTTTTAAACCTACCTGACTTCCCAAGGCATCAGGGTCTGGTTTCATATGACGGTGAATGATAATCGTGTCGTATTCTTTAATTTTTTCTAAAATTTGATGGCAAATGTCCATAAATAACCTCAATTCTTTCTCATTTCATTGTAGCATAAGAATTTTTATTTTTAAAATGAAAAAGATGTGATATAATGGAGAAAGATAAATTGAGGAGGACGATATGGCATTAGCAAAAATTGTATTTGCCAGTATGACCGGTAATACCGAAGAAATTGCAGATATTGTAGCAGACAAATTACGTGACTTGGGCTTGGATGTCGATGTTGATGAATGTACAACTGTTGACGCTTCAGACTTCTTGGAAGCAGACATCGCTATCGTTGCGACCTATACTTATGGTGATGGAGAATTGCCAGATGAGATGATGGACTTCTATGAAGACCTAGCAGACCTCAATTTGAATGGCAAAATCTACGGAGTGGTTGGCTCAGGAGATACCTTTTACGATGAATTCTGTAAGGCTGTTGATGACTTTGACCGTGTTTTTGTTTCAACAGGAGCAGAAAAAGGTTCAGAGTGTGTCAAAGTTGATCTTTCAGCTGAAGAAGAAGACATCGAACGCTTGGAACAATTCGCAGAAGAATTGGCTGCTAAGGTAGGATAAGCATGAACGTGCGCTGATGTAATCAATCAGTGCATTTTTTTATCGTGAGTTGGGATTTTACTAGCCTATTTAGTGGCTTTTTGATACAATAATTCAAATAAAGGAGGAGACTGTATGGATTTAGATATTATTCGTCAAGAAATTGATCAAATCGACGACCAAATTGTCAAACTGTTAGAAGAACGAATGCATTTGGTTGAGGGTGTAGTTGCTTATAAGAAAGCATCAGGAAAACCGATTTTAGATACCAAGAGAGAAGAAGTTATTTTTGAAAAGGTTAGAAGTCGTGTAGAGGACAAGCGCTATCAGGAGACTATTGTCGCGACTTTTTCTGACATACTTAAACGTTCACGTGATTATCAGGATCAAAACATCAAATGAAAAAAGAACAATTTTATCCGCTAGGAATTTTTCTAGCTGCCATGGTGGGCGGACTTGTCCGCTATCTAGTTTCCACTTGGTTACCAGCCAGTCCAGATTTTCCTTGGGGCACTCTCTTTGTCAACTATCTGGGCATTTTCTGCTTGGTTTATCTGGTAAAAGGCTATCTGGTCTATAAGGGGACTAGTAAGGGCTTTGTTTTAGCACTGGGGACGGGTTTTTGCGGAGGTTTGACAACCTTTTCGAGTCTAATGCTTGATGCTGTGAAACTGCTTGATACAGGGCGTTATCTTAGTTTAGTTCTGTATTTGCTTTTGAGCATCGGTGGAGGCCTGCTCTTAGCTTATTATTTGGGGAGGAAGAAATGGTAATGGTCTATCTTGCAATTGCTTGTGGCTTCGGAGCCCTAGTACGGTATTTCTTTTCCCGCTATAATCAAGCTGCTAAATTGCCCTTGGGAACTCTCATAGCCAATCTTTTGGGTTGTTTTTTGATTGGCTTATTCTATAATCATGTAGAGTCTAAAGAAGTCTATGCTATTCTGGCGACAGGATTTTGTGGAGGTTTGACAACTTTTTCGACCTTGAATGACGAACTCCAAAGATTGTTAAGTGATAAGAAGGTATTTTATTCTTATTTAGCTTTGACCTACCTAGGTGGTTTAGTTGCGATTTTTTTAGGAATTCTGCTATAAATTTCTTTACTTTTTTGTGGAAATTTGGTAAACTGTATCTTGTGTGTAATGGACGCACAAAAATACAGTTTATCCGCTGAGGAAGATTCCTCAAGATTGACAAAGATAGGAGAATAAAATGAATCCATTAATCCAAAGCTTGACTGAAGGTCAACTTCGTACAGATATCCCATCATTCCGTCCTGGTGACACTGTTCGTGTACACGCGAAAGTTGTCGAAGGTAACCGTGAACGTATCCAGATTTTTGAAGGTGTTGTTATTGCACGTAAAGGTGCTGGCATCTCTGAAAACTACACAGTTCGTAAAATCTCTAACGGTGTAGGTGTTGAGCGTATTTTCCCAATCCACACTCCACGTGTTGAAAAAATCGAAGTTGTTCGTTACGGTAAAGTACGTCGTGCGAAATTGTACTACTTGCGTGCTCTTCAAGGTAAAGCAGCTCGTATCAAAGAAATCCGTCGTTAATTCGACTAAAAAACTCTGCTTTTCAGCAGGGTTTTTATCTAGCTCCCTTAGTTCAATGGATATAACAACTCCCTCCTAAGGAGTAGTTGCAGGTTCGATTCCGGCAGGGGGCATTTTAAGAAGTGTAAAGAAACAAAAAGAACACTGAAGATTCAGTGTTTTTTTCTTGCTTTTTTATTTCATAAGAAAGCAAGAAAATATAGATAGAGCAAAGAGAACGCTCTCTTTTTATGTTATAATAGGCATAGAATGTTTAGGAGAAAGAGATGAAAAAAGGCTTATTAATAGGTTGCTTATCCGTAGTTATTCCCATTGCAATGCTTATAATCCTTAGTCCTATTATTGCTATGATGGATATGTGGGGGTTATTTGCCCATGCAAGTCGGAATGAACTTGAGCAAGCTGTACATCGTTCTTATGAGAACTACGGTCTTACAGGACAGTTTAAGTTAGAAAAATATGAAAAAAACTATACGAGCGTGGGAGGATTTGTTATCCATGGTACTTATAGTGAAACTATAGCTGGTAAAACTTATCAGGCTAAGAGTCGTTTTGAATACTATACTCGTCCTTCGGAAAACGAAAAGTATAAAAAGACGGATGCAGAAGTTGCTTACAAACAAAATGAACAAATTTATCGCGCTTTTCCAGAATTAGCCTATCTAGGGATTGAGATTAGTCCAGGTACTAGCGAATTTTTAAAAAAATTGGATAGTTCAATAACAGATCCAAAAATGACTGCTTTGAAGTACGATGGGATTGATTTTCAATTTAATAGTAAATCTGGCAATATGTATCTTTATGATGAAATTTTAGAGGAAAATCAAAGAAAAGGACAAGCATTACAAGGGATGTATCCTATGGATGCTCACTATCTTTTCCAAAAAGGTATCTTTATACCAGAATTTCAATTTCGATATTACATTCCAGAAGACAAGAAGGATCAGTTATATAATGCTTATCTTAAAGACCTTGAATCGCAAATGAAAGAGTTTTTTAACAATCAACCCTTACCTAGTGGTCTTTATGCTGTAAAGATTGATAGATATGAAGGGGATAAACTTGTCAATAATAGCGGTTGCTATTATGTGAAGATTGAGAATCATCAAGTTGTGGAGTTTATCAAAGATTTACAGTAGGAGTTACTATGATAAGGCTCTTCAACTATTCAGAATTTAATAGAAAGAGGGTTTAGATTAGATGACACAAGAAGAATACTTGCAATTAAGAAAAGAATATAAAATTCGCCTAGCATTAGTAATCCTTCTATTCCTATTATTTTCTATCCTAAACATCGTACTTATTATAAATTCCAATAGATTTATCCCATTAGGAGCGACAGCTATGGCTACAGTTGTGCCGTTCAACCATTTCTTACTCGTGCCACTTTGGGAAGAGAAAAAAGTGATTGAAGCTGAAAGAGAAGAACTGGATGCGCTGATGTTTGATGATGAAGAGTAATCTGTATTCTAAAAAATAGCCCAGGAGTGAGACGTTTATCTCTAACTTCTGGGGTACTTTTTCTATATTCTAATCCTGTTGCAAGACCCAAGTTCGAATAGCATGGGCAACGCCGGATTCGTCGTTAGACTTAGTGATGTATTTGGCGATTTTTTTGATTTCTGGATTTCCATTTTCCATAACGACGGGATTGCCAACGACTTCCAGCATAGGGCGGTCGTTTTCTTCATCTCCGATCGCCATGGTTTCATCTTTGGTCAATCCTAATTTTTCGGCTAGGTGGGTAATAGCTGAACCCTTATCTACATTCTTTTTAAGGAGTTCGAGGTAGAAAGGAGCAGACTTGTTGATAGAGTAGCGTTCGTAGAATTCCGCTGGTATCTTTTCAATCGCAGCATCGAGAACCTCTGATTCATCGATGAACATACATTTGACAATTTCCTTGCCTGCCATTTCTTCAGGTGTACGGTAGAAGATAGGCATGCTGACGAGGGTTGATTCGTGCACTGTATATTTTCCGATATTGCGATTGGCAGTGTAGATGCCGTCCTTGGTAATAGCGTGCATGTGGACACCGAGCTTACGACTGAGAAATTCCATATCCAGATAATCCTCATAAGTCAAGGATTCGCTGATAATCTCAAGTCCTGTAGCAGTTTCTTGGACAAGGGCACCATTAAAGGTCACAACATAGTCACCCTCGTCTCTCAACTGCAAGTCATCTAGAAGCTTGGCAACACCTGCGATAGGGCGGCCAGTTGCAATCACAACTTTGACACCAGCTTCTTTGGCATCTTGGATGGCAGAAAAAACTTCAGGAGTGATTTCCTTTTGGCTATTGACAAGGGTTCCGTCAATATCAACGGCAATTAGTTTAATACTCATAAATTTCCTCTTCTAGTTTTTATTTGGGGTAAAATGATCGTTCTCAATCAAGTGTAAAAATTGCTGGGTAATGCTTGCAAAGATGCTGTTTTGGTCCAACATTTCTTTCGGAAAATAGAAACGATTATCTCCGTGGCGACTGCCAGCAAGGGATTGGACGATAGGAGACAGGCTAGAGAGTTCAGCTAGTTCTCCATTTTTTTGTAAAATCTCAATCTGTGTCCGTGGATTTTCAGACTCGGGACGATAGATATCATAAGGAAGGTCAAAGTTCTTATGAATGGCAGTGTAGTAGTCGGGATCAAAGCCGATGTCCTCAACCAATTTTCTCATGCTAGCGAGTTGGTATTGGTCCTCTTGTGAAAAGGTAATGGATTTAAAGACCTTGCGGTTGACAAAGCGTTGCGACAGGTCTGCAAGAATCTTGTCAGGACTGGTCATCCAAAGCTGAAAGTAGGTGTTCATCACACCATCATCCAGAGCCAGATAGTCAGACAAGGTCACATTTTTTTCAAAGAAAGGCAGGAGGTGTGGAGAAGTTCGGGCAAAGAAGTCCTTGTCCTCAGGGTAGAGTTCCTTGGCACGTTTGAGAAGATTCTGTAGGAGAACTTCCATAGCGCGTGTTGCTGGGTGGAAATAAACCTGCATATACATCTGGTAGCGACTGAGAACGTAGTCTTCGATGGCATGCATGCCATTGCGCTGAAAGGCGATGCCATTTTCGATAGGACGAATCACTCGGAGGATGCGAGTCAGGTCAAATTCCCCATAAGATGCTCCTGTAAAATAGGAGTCGCGCAAGAGATAGTCCATGCGGTCTGCATCAATCTGACTAGAAATGAGCTGCACGACCTGCTTGTTAGAATAGGTGTGGTCAATGACACTGGCCACCTTTTCTGGAAAATCTGGCGCTACTTGTAGTAGGACTTGGTGAATCTCTGTCTCAGGACTTTGGATAATCTCTTGAGTAATCGCCTCATGATCGGTATCAAAGAGATGCTCAAAAGTATGGGAGTAGGCACCATGCCCAAGGTCGTGTAGGAGAGCAGCGGTCATGGTGAGGAGTGATTCGGCAGGGTTCCACTCCTCAGTATATTTTTCTTCAAAAATCTCCGTGATACGTCGAGCAATCTCATAGACTCCTAGACAGTGAGAGAAGCGGCTGTGTTCTCCACCGTGGAAGGTATAACTGGAAGTTCCCAGTTGCTTGATTCGGCGTAAGCGTTGAAATTCTTTTGTATTAATCAAGTCATAGATGATTTGATTATTGACATGGATGTAGTTGTGAACTGGGTCACGGAATACTTTTTCGTTCATATGACCATTATAGCAAAATCCTGCTCTTTTTGGTAAAATAGTAGGACAAGAGACAAGAAAGAGGACTTGATGTGAAGATTCGGATGCGAAATACGATTCAGTTTGATGAGCAGTTGGAAGTGATTGACCAACTCTATGATGTTGAAGTGCATGAAAAGGGAGATTATAGCTACCTGCTTTTTTTAAATGAGGAAAAGGAAAAAGTAGTCATTAAATTTCATGGTCAAGAACTGGTGATGACCCGTTTTTCCAATCCGAAAACAATTATGCGTTTTCTAAAGGATAGTGATAGTTTAGCCTATATCCCCACACCCATGGGTATGCAGGAGTTTATTATCCAGACGAGCTGTTATCAAGTGGATGGACAAAAGATTTATTTAGACTATCAACTACAAAATCAAGAGGGATATCCCTTTGCCAGCTATCAATTGGAAATTACTTGGGGCTAGGTATGACTGGGGACGAGGTTATAGCAACGAAGATGATTAAGTTTATGAAATCAAGCTTTTCTTGCACATTTTTAGTAGCTGAAACCTTTATTTTTTCAGATTAAGGTTATAACACTCATTCCATTACCTATTATTTATTAAAGCGAAATATAATTCAGTCTTTCCTTAAAGTCATTCTAAATGAGTAAATAGGATTTGAGGCCTAGCGATTGTGATTATTGTATATTCAAAATCTAAAAATTGATAAAAGGGACAATGAATATCCCTTTTTATTTTTATCTAATTCAGAGTTTTAGATAGGATAGATTGGTAAATAATGAAGAAAATATTTTGGAAAAAATAGACACTAAAAACGATATTTGTCTTTCGTATAGTGCTAACGTTATCCATGCTGTTTTTTCTTCTTGTTTTCGAGAGTCTTTAAAAAGTAATCTATCTCCTTTTGAGACCTAAGGATAACAACTTTATCTGGATAGGTTTCTTGAATCCACTTGTAGCGTTCCTTAGCGGATTTGCTCCGTCCATCCCAGAGAATCCATCTGATAAACTCCCAATTAAATTGTTCTTGACAACCTTCTGCCATACTTTCTCTGACCTTGCCTCGGTATGTGAGATAACGTTTAAAAGCCCGAAATAGACAAGTCCATGGGGAAAAGTTGAGAAAGATGATTTGGTCAGCTTCCTGCATTCTTTCCTCATAGAAACACCAAGAATAATTACCATCGATGACCCAAGATTCATTCTTTGTTAGAAAGTTTTTCATCTCGGTCAACATCCATTCGCGATCACTGTCTTGCCAACCAGGTTGAAATTGGAGTGTGTCCATGTGAAGTTTTGAGATGGAGTAGTAGTGAGACAACTTTTCTGTCAGAGTTGACTTACCAGCACCAGAATATCCGATAATTGCGATTTTCATTTTCTGCCTTTTCTTATTTGAGGACAAAAAAACAGCCTCTATGGACTGTTTCTTATTTAGCAAGTTTAGCTGAAAGACGAGCTTTATCGCGGCTTGCTTTGTTTTTGTGAATCAAACCTTTAGTTTCTGCTTTATCGATAGCTGAGCTAGCAGCACGGAAAAGTTCTTCAGATGGGTTTGCTTCGAAAGCTTTGATAGCAGTACGCATAGCTGATTTTTGAGCTGAGTTTTTTTCGTTTTGTTTAACGTTCAATTCAGCGCGTTTGATAGCTGATTTAATGTTTGCCAATGTTCTTACCTCCATATTTACTAACTATACCATTATATCTGAAAACTTACGTTTTGACAAGGGAAAATTATTTTTTTAAGTAAATTTCATCGATTTCATGGTTCTTTGTTTTATGAAGAATCACTTCAGCACGATTTCTGGTTGGTTCAATATAATTTTGTAGATTTGTGAGATTGATACTGGTCCAGACCTGATGGGCAAAGGACTCCACTTCCCCAATCGGCATTTGAGTAAAACGATAGTAGTAGCTATCGGGGTCGTTTTGGGCTAGGCTCAGCATTTTTAAGAAACGGTCGAGATACCAACTCTCGATGTCATCGACTGAAGCATCAACGTAGATGGAAAAGTCAAAGAAGTCAGTAATGTAGAGACGCTCGTTTTGTGGATTTTGAAAGACATTTATTCCCTCAACAATGACAAAATCAGCAGCTTTAACGCTTTGCTTTTCCTCAGGTACGATGTCGTAGACTTCATGAGAATAGACAGGAATATCTACATCTTGTCCATTTTTGATGCGGTCCAGGAAGTTGAGAAGAGCTTCCATATCATAGCTTTCAGGAAATCCCTTTCGATTTAAAATCCCTTGCTCAATCAAGGTTTGGTTGGGGTAGAGAAAGCCGTCAGTTGTTACCAACTCAACCGTTGCATCTGTAAGTGTACGGGACAGTAGGATTTGAAGTAGGCGACTGGTTGTGGATTTTCCAACGGCAACACTCCCAGAAACCCCAATGATAAAAGGCTGGGCTTTGCTTTCACGTTGAAGGAAAATTCCTTTTGAAAAGGCTAAATCATCCTTGGTACGTTTGTAAATCTGGATGAGATGGGCTAGGGGAAGATAGACATCGGTAACATCCTGCAAGCTAATTTGGTCATTAAAACTCTTGATGGATTCTAATTCCTCTTCTGTCAAAGGAGGTGTCGTCTTTCGATGTAACGATTGCCAAGTCTGGCGACTGATTTTTTCAAAATGTAAAAATTCGTTGGTCATAAGTTTGTCTTTCTGATTCGATATCTTAGTATAGCATATTTTGAGACTAAAAACATCTAGTATCTTATAGAAAAAGTTTCTCTCGATTAAAACAATAATGACAAACTACATCGTATTGTCAAATTACTTGGAAACGATTTAATATTTCGTCAAATTATGGTAAAATAGTTTCATGAGTAAAATGTATTATGCAGAAAATCCTGACGCTGCTCACGATATTCATGAGTTGAGAGTAGAGTTGTTGGGAGAAAAAATGACCTTTTTGACAGATGCGGGTGTTTTTAGCAAGAAAATGGTTGACTTTGGCAGTCAACTTTTGCTCAAGTGTCTAGAGGTCAACCAAGGCGAGACTGTCCTTGATGTAGGCTGTGGTTATGGGCCTTTGGGTTTGTCCTTAGCTAAGGCTTATGGAGTTCAGGTGACCATGGTCGATATCAACAATCGTGCCTTGGATTTGGCGAGACAAAATGCTGAACGAAATAAAGTAGAAGCGACGATTTTCCAGTCCAACATCTATGAACAAGTTGAAGGGAAATTTGACCATGTCATTTCCAATCCCCCTATCCGTGCAGGCAAGCAAGTGGTTCATGAAATCATTGAGAAAAGTAAAGATTTCTTGGGAATTGGTGGAGATTTAACAATCGTTATCCAGAAAAAACAAGGGGCTCCAAGTGCCAAGTCCAAGATGGAAGATGTGTTTGGTAATTGTGAAATCGTCAAAAAAGATAAGGGATACTATATCCTTAGAAGTGTGAAGGAATGAGAGCAGTTGATTTAATCCAAAAAAAACGAGATGGTCAAGAGCTGACTTCAAGTGAAATTGAATGGCTGGTAGAAGGCTATGTGTCAGGAACTGTCCCTGATTATCAGATGTCTGCCTTTGCCATGGCTGTTTATTTCAAAGGAATGACGACACGAGAAATCTCAGATTTGACTATGAATATGGTTCATACAGGTCAAGAGTTTGATTTATCAGCTATTGATGGGGTTAAGGTTGACAAGCATTCTACGGGTGGTGTTGGTGACAAGGTGACCTTGATTTTGGCTCCCCTTGTTGCTAGCTTTGGTGTGCCTGTAGCCAAAATGAGTGGTCGTGGTCTCGGCCATACTGGGGGCACAATTGATAAATTGGAGTCCGTTAAGGGCTATCAAGTCGAGCGCAGTCAAGAGGATTTCATTAATCAAGTGCAGGACATTGGAGTATCTGTTATTGGGCAATCAGACCAGCTGGTCAAAGCGGATAAGCTTCTCTACGCCCTACGTGATGTGACCGCAACTGTCGACACGATTCCTTTGATTGCGAGTTCGGTGATGAGCAAGAAAATCGCGGCAGGAGCGGATGCTATTTTGCTAGACGTAACTGTCGGTGAGGGGGCCTTCATGAAAACGGTTGATGAAGCGCGAGAACTGGCTAAAACCATGGTGGATCTTGGTAAGGCTGTTGGTCGAAAAACAGTCGCAGTGATTACGGATATGAGCCAGCCCTTGGGACGAGCGATTGGAAACCGTCTGGAAATCCTTGAAGCACTGGAGATTTTACAAGGACAAGGCCGTCAGGATATTACCCACTTCATCTGTGAATTGGCTCAAATTATGCTTGGTCTGGCAAATGTAAACAAGACACTTGAGGAAGTTCGCCAACATCTTGAAAATGGACAAGCGCTTGCTAAGTTTGAGGAGATGGTCCAAGCCCAAGGTGGAGATTTAGAAGATCTCTATCGTCCTGTAAATGTAGCCCATGTGGTGGAAATCCCTGCTCAGGAAACAGGTGTCATTTCAGCTCTTCCAGCTATGGAATTTGGGCTTTATGCTATGAGACTGGGGGCAGGCCGTGCAGTCAAGTCTGATGCCTTGGACTATGAGACAGGAATTGTTTTTGAAAAGAAAGTTGGAGATTCCGTTCAAAAGGGAGAAATTGTTGCAAAAGTATACACAAATGGAAAAATTTCTTCTCAGCTAGTTACAGATTTTCAAAAATATGTTAGAATAAATGATAGTGTGCAAAGTTTACGAGAAATTATAGAAATAATTTCATAAACTGCAGGAGAATCCGAATATGAAATTGAATAAATATATCGATCATACACTTTTGAAACAAGATGCGACAGTAAATCAAATTGATTGTTTGTTGTCTGAGGCTAGAGAGTATGATTTTGCCAGCGTCTGCGTCAATCCGACCTGGATTGAATATGCTAAAACAGGGCTTAAAGGCACAGATGTCAAGGTCTGCACAGTAGTCGGTTTCCCACTGGGAGCAACAACTTCAGCCGTGAAAGCATTTGAAACCAAAGAAGCTATCCAAAATGGCGCAGATGAGATTGATATGGTGATCAATGTCGGTGCCCTCAAATCAGGAAATCTTGATTTGGTTGAATCAGACATTCGTGCAGTAGTAGAAGCAAGTGGTGACAAGTTGGTTAAAGTCATTATTGAAGCTTGCTTATTGACAGACCAAGAAAAAATTGTGGCTTGTCAATTAGCCCAAAAAGCGGGAGCTGATTTTGTTAAAACATCTACTGGATTTTCAACTGGTGGCGCTACGATAGCAGATGTTAAATTAATGCGTGAAACAGTTGGATCTGATATGGGTGTCAAGGCTGCTGGTGGAGCTCGTTCTTATGAAGATGCTCTTGCCTTTGTAGAAGCAGGTGCGACCCGTATCGGAACGTCAGCTGGTGTAGCCATTTTAAAAGGAGAATTGGCAGATGGCGACTACTGAGTTGATTGACCTGGCAATTGAAACCAGCAAACATGCCTATGTCCCCTATTCTCACTTTCCTATCGGAGCAGTTTTAGTGGCAAAAGACGGAAGTGTTTACACGGGAGTGAATATCGAGAATGCTAGCTATCCTTTGACCAACTGTGGAGAACGTACAGCGATTTTTAAAGCAGTTTCCGAAGGTCAAAGAGAGTTTTCAGAATTGATTGTCTATGGACAGACTGAAAAACCAATCTCACCATGTGGTGCTTGTCGCCAAGTAATGGTCGAATTTTTTGAACAAGATCTAAAAGTGACTTTAGTCGCAAAAGATAAATCGACGGTCGAGATGACGGTCGGGGAGTTACTTCCATACTCTTTTACAGACTTAAACTAGTCTGAGCCACTCTCTGAGTGCACGGTCCTTGTGGCCAATCAATCCATACTTGCAACATCGTTGCACATCTTATTTAGGAGGTTCAGTAATGAACAAGAAACAATGGCTAGG